>NZ_JAWLRY010000021.1:0-70848 GCF_033142325.1 Rhodococcus sp. IEGM 1370
CACCTTCGAAGGACGCATCACCCCGAACGGAAACTAACCGACGCCAAGGTCGGATCCACCGTTAATCTGACACTCCCGGTGCACCGAGCCGAATGCCGGGCAAATCTAGAGTTGCCGCAGTTTCTTCTCGAATGCGTCGAGGCGTGTGGTGTCCTCGAAGAAGTCTTCTTGGGAGATGATTTTTCCCCAGCTCGTGCGGACCAGCAGCACTGTGCGGTTGTTGTAGATCTGGGTGCCGTCGGCTGCGTGGGCCTGGTCGTCGAAGCGGGCGAGCAGGGTCATACGCCAGGGTGCGCCGCCGCTGTAGATTTCGGTGATCTGGCCTTTGATTCCGGCGGCGACAAAGTCCTGGAAGAATTTTTCGATGGCCGGGCGGCCGCGGTGTGTGCCCGACCAGCGGCTGTCACCATCGGCAAACTTCAGCACTGCGTCGCGATGGATGGACGACAGTAGCGGGCGGTAGTTGCCGTTGTTCAGTGCTTCGATGTCTCGCTGCAGCTTGAGTGTCAGCGCTCGCATCAGCAGGAGCTTGAATGCGAAGGCCGTCGAGATGCCGGCCAGAAATCTCAGTTGCATGCCCATACGTTTGCCTACCGTTCACCGGCGTGTCAATCGAGATGGCGGTAGGTTCGTTCGATGATCCACCACGTGCAAGTCGCATGTCCGGCGGGCGGCGAAGACCGCGAGCGGGAGTTCTACTCGGGTGCTCTGGGCTGGCAGGAGATCGCGAAGCCGCCGCTGTTGGCGGTCCGCGGCGGCTGTTGGTTTCGCGTGCCGGGAGTGGGCGGCCCCGATGGCGAAGTACATGTTGGCATCGAGGACGACTTTCGCCCGGCGCTGAAGGCGCACCCGGCCTTCGTCGTCGATGTCGATGCGACTGCTGCGGCGTTGACATCTGCCGGCTACCCAGTGAATTGGGCCGACCCTGAGGAGATCCCCGGCCGACGACGGTTCCATACCCGCGACGGTGTGGGTAATCGGATCGAATTCGTAGCAGCTCGATAGTTGTCGAGTGTCATCGCTGCGTCGGGGGAACCGGCCTCGTCCCTTTTCTGACCTACATGTCTCGTGTCGCGAAGACGACGCACCTGCCTAGAGATACAGCGGTGGCGGCAGGGCGCAGCATCGTGGACGATCGATTCCATGCTGAGTTGGGAAGATCGAATGGCCGAATTCTGGCGCGACGTGGACGATACAGACCCCGTTCGTATGCGAATCCAGATCGGTCAATTGCTCGCCGCTGCACCATGTTCTGATGCGCGTGCACTGTTCGAGCAAGCTTCGCTGGAAGACTTTTTGGGCGAAGAATCTGCGGCTGTTCCGCTGTACGAGGCGTCGTTGTTCCACGGGCTCGATATCGACAGGGAGAACGAGGCTCGGATTCAACTGGCGAGTTCGCTCCGCAACGTGGGTCGACAAGACGACGCCTTGCGAGTGCTGGAGGAGTTCGAGTTCTCAACCGAATACTCGTCTGCGCGAGATGCATTCGTGGCACTCGCACTTTGGGACAAGGGCGACGGTGCACAGGCTCTGCGGAACGCACTGCGTGCCGCAGACCCGGCGCTGGGCAGATACCGTCGAGCGATCGGGGCGTACGCGGCGGAACTGTTCGACGACAGACAACCGTGAGGTCGGACGGAACAACCGCGTCGTCGACGGCGTTCTACGGTGAAGTTCGTGCACGCTTGTTTCGACGACCGAAGGGGACTCCATGACCGGAACCACCTACGATCCACATGCGCTTCTCGAACAGAGCAGAATCGGCGTGCTCGCCACCATCAAAGCCAGCGGAATTCCGCAGCTGTCACCGGTGACGCCGTTCTACGATCGGGCAGCCGGCACCATCGCGATCTCGGTCACCGAAGGGCGAGCGAAAACGGCGAATCTACGTCGAGACCCTCGCGCCGCGCTCGAAGTGACCAGTGCCGACGGCACAGCGTGGGCGACAGCGGAAGGAACCGTCACCCTCACCGGCCCGGGATCGTCACCCGAGAGCCCCGAAGTCGATGCCCTGGTGGACTACTTCCGCGCCGCCGCCGGCGAGCACCCCGATTGGAACGAATACTGAGCCGTCATGGTCGCCGACCGACGAGTACTGGTGACCATCTCGGTGACACACGTTTACGGCCAATCGATCGCCTGACACCTGATCCAGTCCACTCGATGTGACATTGACCCCCGAAAAGGCCACTGAATGTCACATCGAGTGGACATGGTGGGCCGCGACGGGAGGGGAGGAGAGAAGGACGGCTAGTGGCTTCGTTGGACTGGAATCCAGAGTTCTCCCGCTCCCGAGGTCCAGTCGGGGGAGGTTTCTTTGACGGTCAGGATTTCCGGCCCCGGGATTGTTTCGTAGGGGTTGGAGGGGAACCATTCGCTGAAGGCGTCGGCCCAGAGTTGTTGGAGTGCGGGGGCGAGTGCGGTGTCGCTGCTCGTCTCGAACACCGCCCAGGTCGATGCGGTCACGGCGAGGGTGTCCCAGTCGGATGTTTCAGCCGAAGTGCTTGCAACGGCAAAGTAGTAGTCGAAGAGGCTGCCGTCTTCGCGTTCGGGCTCGAAGCCGTCGCTGACGAAGAGGATGTCAGGAAGCTCGGGCAAGTCTGCCAGTTCGAGTAGTTTTTCCCCGGTTCCAGGGGCGAGGCTACGGTGGAATTCGGTCATTGCGGTGTTCTCGCCGCGGAACCGCAGCGGGATTCGGGTGGATTTGCCGACGATGTGAAATGCCGGCAGTTCGGTGATGCGGTATCGCATGGTGCTTCGTCCTTCGATGGTCAGGTGAAATGTCACGGCTTGTCTGGAACGAAGGACTGCTCCGGATCGGCGGGCCTGAGATGGCGTGATGCCGTGCAGGTCTCGGAAGGCGCGGGTGAATGCGTCTGCCGTGTAGCCGTACTTGGTCGCGACGTCGAGCACCGCTGTACCGTCGAGAATGTCTGCTGCTGCCAATGTCATTCGGCGTTGCCAGATGTAGTGCGACAGAGGCAATCCAGCCAGTGCCGAGAACACGCGTCTGAAGTGGTATTCGGATGTCAACGTGATGCGGGCGAGCTCCCTCGCATCGATCTCGCGGTCGAGATTGTTCTCGATGTGGTCGAGTGCCGCGTTCCATCGTTCGAGCATGTGCAGGTGACCTTCCTTCGTTCTGTCCCAAACGATAGGAGCACTGCATCATCGGAGTCTCGACTTCCCGTGCCGCGAAAGGTCGGATTCAGATGGTGCGAAGGTGCCGTTGACGAGAGCGCAGGCGGTCGAGTTCATCGATCGCAGACGCGTCATTCCCTGGGCACTCTGGGCGGTGGAGTGCTGACCGGCAAGTACACCACGGCGGACCTCGCGGTGCCGGGTTCCGATGCGCCGGCGGGTACTCGACGCGATCATGCGAAGGCGAGCGGAACGCTGACTGCGCGGGGGCTCGCGATCGCGGACACGGTTGTCGGGGTCGCTCGCCAACTCGACGTGACTCCTGCTCAGGTGGCGTTGGCGTGGACGCTTCGGCATCCGTCCGTCGTCAGCTCGTTGATCGGCGCACGGACTCCGGAACAGCTGCAGCAGAACATCTCTGCCCTCGACGTCACCTTCGATGAATACCAACTCGCCACACTGTACGCAGCCAGCGCTGTCGACCTCGGGTTCCCGCACGGGTTCCTGATGCGACCCATGGTGCGCGGCGTCACGACCGGCCGTACCACGGTGAGACCCCGTCCCATCAGGACCTGGTGAAGCGAAATCACTGCCTCGGAGGAGACCGAAAGGTCATGGGATCACCGTCGTCGACCAGTGTGAACCCGGCGCGCTCGAGCACCCGACGCGAGGCGCTGTTGGCCCGGTGAACCTGCGCTGCCATCGGGAGACCATCCGTATGATCCTGCGCAAGAGCGATCAGTTCGCCTGCGTAGCCACGACCCCACTGGGCCGGATGCACCCAGTACCCGACCTCGAAGTGGTCGGACCGTCGAATCAGGCTGAGCAGACCGACGGGGTGCCGATCATCGTTGGTGCCGATGAACCATCTCTGTACGTCCGGCGTTCGGGCGTCCTTCGCGCTCAGGGCGCGCGAGAAACGGCTATCGAAATAGGCTCTACTCCAGGGCTTTCCGTCACCGACCCAACGGACGACATCGGGATTCGATGCCATCGAGAACAGGAAGTCGGCGTCGGACCCCACTGCGGGCCGCAACAGAATCCGTGTCACAACTCTCGGATCTGTGAGGTCAGGTTCCCGCCCGCATCGCCGGTGTTGACGGTGCCTGATCGCTCGAACAGAAGTGCAGAGACTTCTTCGACGGCTTTGGGGCAGTGTTCGACGCCCGCTGGGACCACAAAGACGTCACCGGGACCGAGAACGACATCGCGGTCGCGAAGCTGGATGGTGAGTTCTCCGCTGTGGACGAAGAACATCTCGTCGGTGTCGGGGTGTGTGTGCCAGACGAATTCGCCGAGCAGCTTCACCACCTTGACGTCGTAATCGTTGATGCTGGCCAGTCGGTGAGGCTGCCAGGGCTTCTCGATCGTGTTCAGCGCTTCGGCGACGTTGCGCACCTCGTCGTCCTTGCCCATATTCATGGGTTCTGCCTTTCATCGTCAGCCGATCGACTGTCACGATGAACTCTACCGTCGATCAGCTCGGATACAGGACCGATGTGAACAGCTCGATACACTCTGTGGCGCAGTAGATTTGCTTCCCGGTCGGTCAGCGTCCGCATCGACAGCCGGACAAGCGAGTGCAGATGACGGGCAGTACGATGCTCATGACCTGCAGACGGTATCGGCACGAAGAATCGGCCGCCATCGAATTTTCGCAAGGAGGCCCGGCCACATGAATCTCGCCGACTACGACGTGTTGAGCTTCGATTGCTACGGAACACTGATCGATTGGGAAACCGGCATCCTCGAGGTGCTCAGGCCATGGGCACAGCAAGCCGGTTCGCCGTTGTCCGACGACGAGCTGCTTGCGGCATACGGCACCAACGAATCTCAGGCGCAGCGTGATTCACCCGCTGCTCTGTACCCCCGGATCCTTGCCGACGCCTTCGTGGGGACCGGTGACACGCTGGGATACCTGTCTCGGCCGAGTGGGCGGACACGCTCGGGGCCTCCGTTCCGGACTGGCCGGCATTCGAGGACTCGGCCGACGCGTTGTCGTCCCTCGGCGAGAGCTACAAGCTCGTCATCCTGTCCAATGTGCATCGCGACGGCTTCGCGGGTAGCAACCGCCGCCTCGGCGTGCAGTTCGACTCCATCGTCACCGCCGAGGACGTCAAGGCCTACAAGCCGGCGGACAATCACTTCGACGCGCTCGACGGAGTTCTCGAGACGCTGGGTGTCCCACGATCACGACTGCTCCACGTCGCGCAGAGTCTGTTCCACGATCACGTGCCTGCCAAGCGCCATGGCATCCCGTCGGTGTGGATCGATCGGCGGCACGATCGCCCCGGATGGGGAGCAACGCCGGAGCCATCCGGGGAACACAGTGTCGACATGAAGTTCCCGAGTATGGCCGCTTTCGCAGCAGCGGCCCGCGAGGCTCGCTCGGATGCGTAAGGCCTCCACGTTCATCGGCTTCTCACTCGGGCTGATCGCGTCGATCGGTATCGTCCTGCGGGACGGCGCGCCGCGTCGAGTTAATTATGCATTCGTCGGCGGCGATTCGCAGTACTCGGAGTTCCTGGGTATGCCTGGGCAGTTGGCCACCCTCGTCGTCGGTTTGCCTGTTCTGGGCGCGGTACTCGGATTGGTTGTCGGTATTGTGATTTCAAGAGTGCGACGGATGCGCTGACCGGAGGTCGGTGAAGGCGAATGGCATTCGCCCCTGACCGGTGTCGTCACCAATGCCAGGCGTCGCCTCCGACGTTCTGGATCGTTCGCTGCAGCACTCGAATAGTGGTGACGTACTCGGTCTGTCCGATTCCCTGCATGCGTTCGTCCTGCAACATCTGTTGAACGTCTGCGGCTCGCCGAAATTGTGCTTCACCTTTCGGGGTGAACGTCACGCGCGAATTCGATTCCACGACCAAGCCTTTGGCGCGCGCGGACTCGATGGCCTCGACGATTGCTTCCGGCGTGTCGTTGTGCCCGATCTTCTCGACGGTCTCGGCGCGATCGGCCCCCGTGGGGTGCAGCGAGATCTGGTGCAGGAGCCACCATTCAGGTTGGCTGACACCGACCTCGGCCAGTGCTGCGCGGATCCGATTTCGAATGGCGTCGCCGGCGCGTGCGGTCCAGAATCCGATGGGCTGAAGTTCGGGTGGCTGCATGGGTCTCAGTGTGTTCATGAAAGCGACGATAGAACCTCGACAAAGCTTCAGGTCAAGTACTCGAATGGACCGGACAGGCCATGAGTAGAGTCCCGATCGTGGACAGGCCATCCGGTAAAGCGCTCGTCGCAGTGCTGGCCGCCGTCGGCGCGTCGATAGGCGCTGCGGCAGCGGTCGTCTGGCATGTCGCCGTAGCCGATGCGCAGGAACTCGGCGTGACCCACGCCCGCCCGAGTTGGTTTCCCGTGACGCTCTATCTCGTCGCAGCAGGGGTAGCAATAGGCCTGGTGGTGGCCTCGTTTCTCGTCGATTCGGGTCTGCGCATCGTTCAGGATCGGCAGCACAGCCGCGTACACCTGTTCGTGTTGTTGATCGTCGTGGGTGCGGCACTGGGAGCGGGCAGTGCACTCGCCTGGACGCACTGGCCACCGCAACCAACCGAAGCCTCGTGGGATTGGTCGTGGGAGCATCCGTGGAGTATCGAGATCAACTCGCCTCCTGCAGCCGACTTCGGCTGGACAGCGACGGACACCTACATGGCCGAAACGTATGCGACCGACGCAGTGTTTGTGCCGTATCTCGGCGACGACCTTGTCACATCGACCTTCACCCCCACCATCGGCGATCCGTGGCTGGTGTTTCCGATCGGTGGAGTAGCGATTGCAGCGTTGGCCGCACTCACGCTGTCACTCAGAGATTTTCGCCTGACCGTGGTGTCGCGTTCGGATCAGGACGCTGTGTAGCGAGTCCTATTCGTCGGTGCGGAGTTCGTCGACCAAGGTGAACAGTCGTCCCAGGTAGTCGCTGTGAAAAACCTCGGTCGCACGGATTTTGGCGTCTCCGTCGAGGCCGAATTGGAGGTTGACGAGTTCGACTCCGATGGCGACGCGTCGAGCATCGAGTTGTTCGAGTTCGGCGGCGAGAGCGTCGACCTTGGCAACCGGAGACAGTTCTTCAGTCATCCCAGAATCGTAGGTCAGCCGACGGCTGCGAGGAATTCGCTGTAGAACAATCCGAGTCCCAGCGCCGACGCGATGGCCGCGAACAGCCACAGTCGGATGATGACCGTCGTCTCGGCCCAGCCGGCAAGTTCGAAGTGGTGGTGGATCGGGGCCATTCGGAACGGCCGCTTACCGGTGCTCTTGAACGACGCGACCTGGATGACGACGGAGGCACTCTCGGCGACGAACAGGGCTCCGAAGACGAGGGCGATAAGTTCGGTCTTGCTCACGATCGACAGGCCGGCGAGCAGTCCGCCGAGGGCGAGTGAGCCGGTGTCGCCCATGAAGATCTTGGCCGGAGCCGCGTTCCACCAGAGGAATCCGATGCAGGCACCCGCGGCCGCAGCGCAGACGACGGCGAGGTCGAGCGGATCCCGTACCTGATAGCACCCGGCGACCGAATTGGTCGCGCAGGACTGCCGGTACTGCCAGAACGTCATCACCGTGTACGCGCCGAGGACGAGCGTCATCGACCCCGCCGCCAAACCGTCGAGCCCGTCGGTGAGATTGACCGCGTTGGACCACGCGACGACGAGGAAGACACAGAACAGGACGAAGACGATCGGGGCCATGGTGAAGAACGTGGATTGGCGTACCAGCGACAGTTCGACGTTGCCCGGAGTCAGCCCGTTCCCATTGCGGAACTGCAGCGCCAGTACCGCGAAGATCACCGCTGCACTGATCTGCCCGACGTACTTGCCGGTCGCCTTGAGTCCGAGGCTTCGTTTCATGCGTAGCTTGATGTAGTCGTCGAGGAATCCGACGACGCCGAGTGCCGTCGCGAGACCGAGAATCAACAGCGCCGACGCCGAGGGCCCGTCACCGCCCATTGCGACGAGGTGCGAGCCCAGGTAGCCGGCCCACAAACCGACGATGATCGCGACGCCGCCCATCGTCGGCGTTCCGCGCTTGGCGTGGTGACTTGCCGGACCTTCGACGCGGATCTCCTGGCCGAAGCCCTGCCGGGTGAACAGTGCGATGAGAAATGGAGTCAACAGAATCGAGACCGCCAACGCGATTCCACCGGCGACGAGAATGTTGATCATGCGTTGAAGCCCACTCTTCCTCTGTGCTGCTGTTCCCCACCACGATGCTTATCGGGCACCGCGAATACTGTGCCAAACGAATCGGCAAAAGTCGCATTGCGTGACGAAGGCGTTACTCAGCGCTGGTATGCGCTCGGCGGCATTCCGACCAATTCGGTGAACTCCCGAGTGAAGTGAGCCTGGTCGAACCACCCGTACCGCGCGGCCAGGTCTGCCAGCGGACCCGAGTAACCGCTGTCGAGCTC
Organism: Rhodococcus sp. IEGM 1370; assembly: GCF_033142325.1. Lineage (NCBI taxonomy): Bacteria > Bacillati > Actinomycetota > Actinomycetes > Mycobacteriales > Nocardiaceae > Rhodococcus > Rhodococcus sp. IEGM 1370. The sequence goes on from NZ_JAWLRY010000021.1 coordinate 8,547, forward strand.
GCTGAGGGCGTCGTGAATCCGATACCGCCCGAGTACCCACTTGGGCGTCGCGCCGACATAACGCTCGAACAGCCGCTGCAGTCGACGAGTGCCGATGCCACACCGCTGTTCCACCTGCGCGACGCGAACCAGCGCCCGATCTCCGAGCATGGTCGCAATGACGTCCAAGACCACCTCGTACTCCGGCTCGACGTCACGGGCGTAGGGCGTGAGAACCGCATCGACGACGGTTCGGCAGTGGTCGGCATCGAAATGCCCATCCAGCTCGGCCAGTGCAGCGACGGTCTCGGACCGGAACGGGGTCGGTGGCGCTACCGGGACGTCGCGCAGTGTTCTCGCCACGGTTCCGGTGAAACTCGCGTAGCCGCCGGGCCGGAACTTGACGCCGAAGACCCACCCGGACTCGGCGAGGACGACATCGAAGCGGCGCGTGAGGACCCCGGTCACGACCACCGGCTCGACAACGCCCTCGCGGGTCCAACCATGTTCGACGCTCAACGTGCAGGCCGGGTGCGGGAGCGTCGAGCTGTGATGCGTTGTGCCGGGCGGCAGTTCCCACTGCAGCTGCCAGTAGTTCTCGACCCACGGTTCCAACGACTCCGAACACGGTAGCCGTACGAGGTCGACATGCTGCGCCAGCTGATCGGGCCGCAGGACGCCGGACTGGGTCGCTGTCGCGTTTTTCCTATCCGGCACGCGCGTCAGTGTAGGAGTCTGGTCCGACACGAGAAGGAGGAACACCATGACCGAGACACCCCTGGCCACGCTGAAGATGGTCACCCTGGATTGCGCCGACCCCAAGGCCAGCGCGACATTCTGGTCGTCGCTGCTGGGCTGGAGCGTCGTGCATGCGGAGCAGGAGTACGCGATGCTGCAGGGGCCGAGCAGTGCGCTCGGATTCGGCCGCGTCGACGATTACCGACCGCCGCCATTGCCGAATGCGAACGGCAGCAAACAGTTTCATTTCGATCTTGCCGTCGATGATCTCGATGTCGCGGCGACGGCTGCCGTGGAATTGGGCGCGACGCTGCCCGAGAACCAGCCCGGTGAGACCTGGCGCGTACTCCTGGACCCGGCCGGGCATCCGTTCTGTCTGACGAATGCCGCGAACTGGGGGTGACGGACTAATCTTTGCGTTGTGAAACCGCGCCTGGCAGGAATCGAAATCATCGTTGCCGACATGGCGTCGGCGCTGGCGTTCTACCGCGTTCTCGGGCTGGATATTCCGGCCGAGGCCGACGGTGAGCAGCACGTGGAAGTCGACCTCGGCGGAGTTCGCCTGCTGTTCGATCTACCGTCGACCATCACCTCGTTCGATCCGTCGTGGACGCCGCCCAGCGGGGGCCATCGCGTAGCGCTCGCGTTCGACTGTGGGACGCCCGACGGGGTGGACGCGGCGTGGGCTGCGGTGACGAAAGCCGGGTACACCGGTCACCTGCAGCCGTGGGATGCGTTCTGGGGACAGCGTTATGCCGTCGTACACGATCCCGACGGCACCACCGTCGATCTGTACGCGAACGTCTGAGGCGTCAGCTCGACGGAGCGACGATCTGAATCAGGTTTCCGCAGGTGTCGTCGAACACCGCGGTGATCACCGGACCCATCTCGGTGGGCTGCTGAGTGAACCGAACGCCGAGGCCGATGAGCCGATCGTATTCTGCTGCAACACTGTCCACTGCAAACTGTGTGAACGGGATGCCGTCCGCGAAAAGAGCATCCTTGAACGGTGCGGTTGCAGGATGACCGCTGGGCTCGAGCAGCAACTCGGTGCCCTCTGGATCCTGCGGTGAGACGACCGTGAGCCAACGATCGGGGCCACCCATGGCTACATCGTGTTTGACTACGAAGCCCAGTACCTCGGTGTAGAACGTCAGCGCCTTGCTCTGATCGTCGACGAAGACGCTGGTGATGTTGATTCTCATGCCGGTCCCTCACCTCTGGGCCCGCCGGCCAGTTCGACTGCGACGTCGAGGTGACGGGCGTATTCCTGGAGTACATGCAAGCAGATCCAGATCAGCGTCGGCCTCTCATCGCTAAATCGTCCGCCGAGAGCTGCCAATTCGTCCATTCGGTGTGAGTTCAGTACTTCTTCTGTGAGCCTGGCACCGTCGTCGAGCCTGGCCAGCAGGGTCTCGGCGTCCACGTCGGCCGGCACATGCCAGGAGCCGTCCTGCTCGTCACCCCAGGGTGCGTCCACTGCTCTGCCGAGGAATCCCCAGACGAACCACCGCTGCTCCATGTGCACCAGATGGGTCAGCATCTGCAGCGGAGTCCACTCGGATGGAACGGCCGTGCTGGTCAGTGCATCGTCGCTCAGCGAAGTGATGCGTCGAACGAGCTCCCTGCGATAGAACGCCAGGTACTCGCGAAACAACTCGGCGGGATCAGAAAGGGCGGAGTTCGGCTCGGGAAATGTCGTCAGCTTGGCCATCGCATCCCTAGTCGTCGGGTAGTGAGCTGAGTGTCCACAATTCGGCTCGGCAGGCGGAAACCGTCCGCAGACGAAAATTGTGGACACTGAGCGCTGTTGGCTCAGTCGTTCCTGCGCTGCTCGCGGGCGATGCGACGCTGTTCCTCGGCCCGGGCGCGGCAACGGCGGAGGAATTCCTCGTCGCTACCCTGCGATTGGGCAACGGCGCGTCCGGGTTTGGCGTCGTACTCGGGGTAGGCCGACGAGGTGCGTGGTGCGCCGCTGCCACCCCAGATGCCGCCGTTCTCGGGCCGGCCGACGACGAGCCACGCGATCGATCCGGCGAGCGGCAGAACGATGACGAGCAGCAGCCACACCATTTTCGGAAGGTGGCGGATGCCGGAATCGTCGGCGGTGATGACATCGATCAAGCAGAAGATGGACAGCAGCATGATCAGCAGGCCGAGGTACGGCACGGGAAATCCTCGAGGTTTGTCAGACCGCGCGGTCGGTCTTTCGCAACCATCAGATCACTCGTTGTACTGCGGATCAAGTATCCAGGTTCAGCCGAGCACCAGCAGTGCTGCGAGAGTCAGCATCATGATGCCGATGCCGAGGTCGAGTACTCGCCACGCCGACGGCCTCGCGAACAATGGACTGAGCACCCGCGATCCGTAGCCGAGCGCGGTGAACCACAGCACGCTGCCCAGCATCGCGCCGGCGGCGAACCACCATCGCAGTTCACCGGGCTGACGGTTCCCGATGGAACCCAGGAACACCACGGTGTCGAGGTAGACGTGAGGATTGAGCCAGGTCAGAGCCAGGCACGTGGCCACGGCGGCGATCAGCGAACCGCCTCCGTGCGCCTCCGCGGTCATGGTGGACGGCGTCCGAGCACGGTTCAGTGCCATCAGGCCGTAGACGAGCAGAAACAGTGCACCGAGGACGGTCACGACGCGTAGCGCGACAGGAAACCGGTCGACGAGAACGCCGATTCCTGCCACCCCGGCCAGGATCAGAACCGCATCGGACAGTGCGCACACTGCCACCACCGGCAGTACATGGGCGCGCTGCAGGCCCTTACGCAGCACGAACGCGTTCTGCGCTCCGATGGCGACGATGAGGGAGAGTCCGACGCCCAATCCGGTGAGGGTCGATTGTGCGGCGGCGAGCGAGGTCATGACGGCAACGCTAGGAGCCGGTCATGATTAGGTCCAGCGAATGTATTTCAGTAATGATCAGCGTAGCTTCATATTATGGAGATCGAGCAGCTCAGAGCCTTGCGGGCCGTGGTCGACGGTGGAACGTTCGAGGCCGCTGCTCGCGCGCTGTACGTGACCCCGTCGGCGGTGAGTCAGCGCATCAAGTCGCTGGAGCAATCGCTCGGTCGGACTCTGCTTCAACGCAGCAAGCCGGTGGTGGCAACCCAGTCGGGCGTAGCAGTGCTCCGTTTGGCGCGCCAGATCGACACCCTCACCGAGCAGACTCGGGCAGAACTGAGTGACGACGGCGTCGCTGCGCCCATTTCGCTTGCTGTCAATGCGGATTCGTTGGCGACCTGGGTGCTGCCCGCGCTCGCGCCACTGGCGCGCAACACCATTTTCGATCTGCATCGGCAGGATCAGGACCGGACCGCGCAGTTGCTGCACGACGGGATCGTCTCCGCTGCAATAACCTCCGTGGCAGATCCGGTTCGTGGCTGCACCGTTCGACGCCTCGGTGCGATGCGCTACCGGCCCTCGGCCACGCCGGAGTTCATCGATCGGTGGTTCGCCGCTGGAGTGACGGCAGAGGCTTTGCGCTGTGCTCCGGTGGTCGTCTTCGATGCAGACGACCGATTGCAGGACAACTACTTACAGCGCTTCGGTGTCGCCCCCCACGAGCCGCCGCGTCACCTGGTGCCGGCTTCTTCCGACTACGCGCGAGCTGTCGACCTCGGCTTCGGCTGGGGCATGATCCCCGATCTGCAGGACCGTGACTCGCTGAAGTGCTTCGACGACAACGGGATCGACGACGTGCTGCTGTACTGGCAGCAGTGGTCGCTGTCGTCTGTCGCACTTCAGCGAGCGGCCGACGCCGTGGCAGCTGGTGCAGAACGAATGCTGCTGTAGCTCACGCCGGGGTGTCGGTCGGGACGATCTCGGGCAGTCCATCGCCGACGGGATCGAGAATCGCCGCCGATCGGGCGCCCCATCGCTCGTGCGCAGATTGCCGCGACATTCCGACCGCCGTCCCGATCGTCGCCCACGTTGTGCCCTGAACTCGAAGCACCACAACGGTTTCGATGCCATCGAGGCCGGCTGCGAGTTGCACACGCAGGCTCAACAAATGCCACGCGACGCTTCGCCGTGCGGGCAGGTCGGTAGATTGCTCGGCCTCCCAGTCCGGTGTACCCGGCAGGGGCCCTGTGCCGATGATCTCGTCGGCGATGCGTCCGGCCTCGGTGGCTGCTGCCGTCACGACGGCCCGCGTCGCAGCAGTGATATCTGCCTCGGTTGCGAGGGTGATGGGATCCATGACCGACCTCCTGTGTCAGGAAAAGCCTGACAGCAGGAGGTGGGCGTGTCAAGAATTACCTGACGCACGGAACGGGGGGCAAACCGAAAATCGCTGTACCCGACAAGTTGCCGTTGCTATTTTCGGCGGATGACCATTCGCTATCACGTGACCTCGGTACTCAACCGTGAGTCGATTCGGCGGCACGGACTCGACTGGCGTCGTATGGGTGCCGCTCGCGGTATTGCTGGTAGCAACCAGCCAGAGCAGGCGGGTTGTTTTCTGGCAGCCGATGCGTGGGAACGTGATTGGTTCGTGGGCATGAACAACACCGGTGGACCGGTCGATGTCTGGGAAGTCAGTGGAGTCGAAGAGGGTGACCTCGTGCAGTCGCCGGAGAACTTCTACTTTCGTCCCGGTGTCATTCCGACGTCACAGATTCGGTTGGTGCAGAGAGACATCCCTCCCGAGCGCTAGAGCATGCTCAGCACCCGGTCGATGGACTCGACTGCCTGTGTCAGTTCGGCTTCGGTGATGGTCAGTGCAGGGCGGAATCGCACTGCAGCGTCACCGCAGCCGAGCGCCAGCACATGTTCCTCGGTACGCAACAGCTCGATCACTCGGTCGCGGGTGGAAGCGTCGGGCAGGGAGAAGGCGCACATCAGACCTCGTCCACGTACTTCGGATACCACTGTGTGTCGAGTTGCCAAGTCCTGCAACATTGTCAGCAGTACGGCTCCGAGCTCACCGGCACGAGGGATGAGCTTCTCGGATTCGACCACTTCCAGGATTCGACGCGACCGCACCATGTCGGTGAGGTTGCCACCCCACGTCGAGTTGATGCGGGAGCTGACAGCGAAGACGTTGTCGTCGATGTCGTCGACGCGACCGCCCGCCATGACGCCGCAGACCTGAACCTTCTTGCCGAAGGCGACGACATCCGGCACGACGTCGAGCTGCTGGAATGCCCATGCGGTACCGGTCATTCCGGCTCCGGTCTGTACTTCGTCCATGACGAACAGTGCATCGAACTCGTGGCAGAGTTCCCGTAGCTTCTGCAGGAAGCGCGGCCGGAAGTGGTGATCGCCGCCCTCGCCCTGGATGGGTTCGATGATGGCGCAGGCGATGTCGTGCGGGTTGGCCTCGAAGGCCAACCGAGCCGCCGCCAACGATGCATCCTCGAGTTCGTCCATGTTCGCGCCGGATCGGATGAACGGGGATGGGATTCGCGGCCAGTCGAACTTCGGGAAGCGCGCGACCTTGTTGGGGTCGGTGTTGGTCAAAGACATCGTGTAGCCCGAGCGTCCGTGGAACGCATGCTCGAAGTGCATCACCTGAGAACCCAAGGACGCGTCCAGACCATGACTTTCGTTCCATCGCGATTTCCAGTCGAATGCGACCTTCAACGCGTTCTCCACTGCCAGGGCGCCGCCTTCGACGAAGAACAGGTGCGGTAGTCGATCGTCACCCAGGACGCGAGCGAACGTGTCGACGAATCGAGCCATGGGGACGGTGTAGATGTCGGAGTTGCTGGGCTTGTTCATCGCCGCCTGCATCAGATCGGCCCGGAAGTCCGGGTCGTCGATCAGCGCCGGATGGTTCATGCCCAGCGCGTTGGACGCGAAGAACGTGAACAGGTCCAGGTAGCGGGTGCCGTCCCTGGCGTCGACCAGCGTGGATCCGGTCGACGCATCGAGGTCGAGCACCAACTCGAAGCCGTCGGCCAGTAGGTGTTCACCGATCACGTCGCGGACGTTGGCGGCGTCGATGGTCACTCCAGTGCGCTGTAATACTTGCGTCATAAGGACGAAGATACGCGTTAATATTCCGTAAGCAAGTCCATAGAACAGGAAAATATACGGTCCGAGCCTCGATCGGTAGGCTCATCTCCGACGGTTCGGTTCTCTCCACGGAAGGTGTACGCGCATGTCTGCATCCATCACCCACGACGAGTTGAGTGTGCGCACTCGCGCGATCCTCGACCGGCTGGGTGCCACGATCGCGCTCGACGCCCCCGCGGGACCGGACGCGATCATCGCGCGCTCGCCCATCACCGGCGGAAACCTGGCGTCGCTGGCGTGTGCTTCGGCGGCCGATGTCGAGACCGTCGTCGCCGATGCACGCACCGCGTTCGTGTCCTGGTCGCAGGTGCCTGCCCCCGTGCGTGGTCAGGTGATCCGGGAACTGGGCGAACTGCTGCGCGTACACAAGGAGGATTTGGGCGCGCTCGTGTCCATCGAGGCCGGGAAGATCGTCTCGGAGGGGCTCGGTGAGGTGCAGGAGATGATCGACATCTGCGATTTCGCCGTCGGACTCTCCCGTCAGCTGTACGGCAACACGATCGCCACCGAACGGCCCGGGCATCGCATGATGGAGCAGTGGCATCCGCTCGGTGTCGTCGGCGTCATCACCGCGTTCAATTTCCCTGTCGCGGTGTGGAGTTGGAACACCGCTCTCGCTCTCGTCGCGGGTGACACGGTCATCTGGAAGCCCTCGGAGAAGACTCCGCTGACGGCCGTCGGAGTACAGGCGTTGTTCGAGCGTGCGGCCGCCGCAGCCGGAGTGGACCCCAAGATCGCGCAACTGCTGATCGGTGACCGCGCGTCCGGCGAAGCGCTGGTGGACGATTCGCGGGTTGCGTTGGTCTCGGCAACGGGTTCGACGCGGATGGGCCGTGCTGTTGCGCCCCGTGTCGCCGAGCGATTCGGCCGGGTGTTGCTCGAGCTCGGCGGAAACAATGCAGCGATCGTGACGCCGTCGGCCGATCTCGATCTGACGACGCGTGGGTTGGTGTTCTCGGCCGCCGGGACTGCAGGGCAGCGATGCACCTCGCTCCGACGCGTCATCGTGCATTCCTCGGTCGCGGACGAGTTGGTCCGCAAGCTGGTAGCGGCATACGAGACGCTGTCGATCGGATCTCCCTTGGCCACAGACACTCTGGTGGGCCCGCTGATCGATGCCACCGCATTCGCCGGTTACCAGAAGGCTCTGGAGGCGGCGGTGTCCGACGGCGGAACGGTCGTGGTCGGCGGCGAGCGAGTGAACGTGGTCGACGAGTACTCGTTCTATGTTCAGCCTGCGATCGTGACGATGCCCGCGCAGACCGACATCGTCAAGCACGAGACGTTCGCGCCCATCATGTACGTGTTGACGTACGACACCCTCGACGAGGCCATCGCATTGCACAACGATGTGCCTCAGGGCCTTTCGTCGTCGATCTTCACCACCGATCTGCGCGAGGCGGAGCGCTTCCTGTCCGCCGCCGGCTCGGACTGCGGCATCGCCAACGTCAACATCGGACCCTCCGGCGCAGAGATCGGCGGCGCCTTCGGCGGCGAGAAGGAAACCGGTGGCGGTCGCGAATCCGGTTCGGACGCATGGAAGGCCTACATGCGGCGAGCGACGAACACGGTCAACTACTCCAACGAACTGCCCCTGGCGCAGGGAGTGAAGTTCGGCTGACGGCATGATCGGCAGTATGAAAGTACTGTCGATGATCCTCGCCGGCTTCGTCGTCGGCTATGCGATCAGTGATATCCGACCGCTCGACTCTCTGCTGAGCAGTACGGCCGAATTCGGTTCACCGGCAACGGTCGTCAACGGGCTCACTGTCCTCGCGCTGACCGCCTGCCTGGTGAGCGTCGTGCTGGCGCGTTCGAGCGCACGGGGCGTGCTCATCATGGCGATCGGAGCAGTACTCGTCATCGTGTTCCGGACAGTCGGCATGGTGACCGGAATGTTCGGAGACTGGGCCGGAGCTGTGGGAGCAGGCGCGCTGCTCGGTGCGTCCGCCGTACTCGCCGGGCGACATCGCGGTGCGCAGGCATCGTTGGCCGTCGCCGCTGTCGGAGCCGGTCTCCTCAGTAAAGCGCTGGATGCCCTGCTGCAAGCCGACGACGGTCCGGTGTTCGTGTGGGATGTCGTCGGTGCCGAGGACGATGTGAGCCCGCAGCGGGCGATCGTCATGGTGATCGTGGCCTCGGCCGCGGCGATCGCACTGTTCCTGGCGTACCGCCACGAGGAGCTACAGCCGTACGAGACCCGGCGAATCCTGCTCGTCGGGATCCCGCTACCCGTCGCCGCGGGAGTCCTGACTTGGATTGCCGCCGGTCACGACGCTCGAAGTGTCGAATGGCTCGGTGCTCTCGCCGGCATGACGGCCGTGGCACTCGTGGCGTCGTTCCTACTGCCCGGGCGGAACGGACGGCTGCTGCTGGCGCTGTTCGCGTCATCGTCGGCCGGGATGGGCTCGATCGGCTTCAATGCCGGTGACAGTGCGCAGCTTGCTCTGAGTGTGGGTCTGTTGGTCGTCGGAGGGGGCCTCGGCTACCGCTGGCCGCAGCTGTACATCGGACTGGGCGGGCTGTTCGTCATCGCCGTTGCGGGCGTGATCGAGGGCTATGCCGAGGTGTCGACGGGATCGGAGTTCGCACTGCCGTTGGTCGCCGCGTACGTGGTGGTGTCGGCCCTCGCGACGTCGCCGGGCTCTCTCGCGGTCTCGCTGCCTGTGCTGTTCACCATGACTCTGCCGGTGGTGGTGTATTCCGCGAGCTACGAACCGTCGTTGTCCATGGACGAATCGGTCATCTCGCGCACAAGCGAGCCCGACTACCTGGCATTGTCCGTGGCCGGGCTCGTGGTCGTTGCTGTGGTGACGATTGCCTGCGCGGTGCTGATGCGCCGACCCGTCCACAATCCGGCGGCTCGGTAGCTGCCGACGGCGGCGATTCCCGCGACGGCACCCTTGTCCGTAGCGTGCATCTCATGTCCGATCACAGCCGGAACACAGATCTGCCCGACGACGTCTCCGACGTGACTTTGGGTTTCTGCGTCGCCGCCGCGATGTTTCTGCCGTCGTATTTCGGCGCGACGCTCATCGCCGACGCGTTGCTGGGCCGGGCAGGTCTGCCGCTGTCCCCGCTGCTGTGGCTCGTCGTGGCGGTACCTCTGGCGATTGTCATGGTGCGTGTGGAAGACCGGGTCCAGAGTCGTTCTGATTGGGACCGACTCAAGGGGGTCTGGTACACCGGCGGCGTCGGTGCACTGACTCTGCCGCCGCTGTTGCTGGCGCTGCTCGCACCGCTTCCGACGCTCACCGGTCTCGACCGGGGCGGTCCGTCGATGGTGGTGTTCGTAGCAGTGGCGCTTCTGATCGTGGGCATCGTGGTCCGAGGGAAGCTGCGCGGCACGGCCTGAGTCACGGGCACTTCGATGTGACAACACACGAGCCCGCCCACCGAATGAAACAGGTGGACGGGCTCGTGAGCGTTCTGCACGCTGTGGACTACGGCGCAGGTACAGCCTCGGTGGTCGTAGGAACCACGGTTTCGGTTGCTGTCTCGACAGCGGTTTCAGTCGCGGTGACGCAGACCGGCGGTGCGCCCTCGACGGGTGTCTCGCCCTCGACCGCGACGGTGCACTCGGGGGTCGTTGCCGTCTCGGTGGCGGGGGCCGGAGCGGGAGCCGGTGCCGGACTTTCAGCGGCCGGTGCCGGCGCAGCCGGGGTCACGACCGGGCTGGTGGTGACAGGTGCGGTAGTCGTGGCCTTGGGGGTTGCCGTTGCCGAGGTGGTCACCGGTGCCACGATGGTTTCCACCGCTGCTCGTCCGGCCTTCTCCTGTACCTCTTTGGTCTTCACCGGCTCGCCGCGGTTGGCTTCCTCGGCCAGTTCGGTCAGCCATGCCGCGGCGTACTGCACCGAGGTCAGCGGCTTGCCGTTGGCGGCATCGGCGTCGCGCCAGTAATCGAAGTGGTGTCCCGTGCCGGGGCCCAAGGTCAGGCCGTACGGGTCGTTCATGATCACCGGAACGGTGTTCTGGTTGGACGAGATGAATCCGGTGATCTCGCGGAAGATCTTCTGCGGCAGGTACACGAGGTCGATCATCTGACCGGTTTCGATCGGTTCCTGCTCGCCGTCGACCTTGGCCGAGACGGGGGTGGTGACCGTGCCGGGCTTGTAACCGGGCTCGGACACCTTGATCAGCACGTCGAGGAATGTCTCGTCGCTCTGCATCCAGTTGGGCTGCGAGGCGATGTCGTTGAAGGCGTTGACTGCGATGCGTCCCAGGGCCAGTGCGAGATCTGCACCGGTGGCGGGGGTGAGCTGCTCGTTCTGCAGTGCATCGGCGTTGACCTGACGACCGACGTTGGCGGCCAGATGAATCAGTGACGTGTTCTCCGGCAGTGCGCAGGTGAGGTCGCCGTCGGAGCAGAAGGACGCCACTCGGCCGTCGAGCGCTCCGAATCCGCCGGACGTGCCGGGCAGTGCGCCCTGTCCGGGAACTGCGGTGTTGCCGTTCTGGTACTTGGTGTCGAAGCCGTCCGGATTACCGAAGGGGTTCTCGGCACCGGGGAACGGTCCGTCTCCCGACACGCGGCCGGCGTCGGCGAAGATGACGACTCCGACGACCTGGTTGGGATCGACGATTCCGTACGTGCCGTCGGCCGAAACGACCTGGTTGCCGACCTCCATCGCGGTGCGGCGGGCAACGTCTGCGCCCTCGCTGTAGCCGACGATGGCGAATCGGGTGTCGGGGCAGGACGCTGAGATCGTCCGCATGATGGTCTGCGAGTTGGTGACGCCGGTCTGCACGGCGTTCTCGTAGCTCGCCAGGTCTGCCGGGTACTCGACGTACACCGCGGCGTAGGAGTCGGGAACCACGTTGCCGTTGTTGGGGGCTCGCACGGCCTGGTCGATCCAGTCGCTGGAGTAGTCGCCGGACATCGCTGCGGGGAGCCGCTCGCCCTCGGGGGTGGTGAGCCACTTGACGCCCTCGCGCGGGGTGTCGCCGCGACCGCCGATCGCGATGCTAACCATGTCGTAGCACGTGGCCGTCGACACCAGTTCGATGGATGCTTCGGTGGTCGTGGAGGGAGTCGACCACGGTGCGGCCACAACTACTCCGGCACCGAGGGCTCCGATCGCGAACGCGCTCAACGCAACGCGCGCACGCTTCGACTTGCCAACATTCATGTTTTCGATCCCCATCATGTCCGCCCGAACTGATCCCGACTGCAGTTGCCAGTGGGTTACCCGGCATTTCGTCCTCGGGATGGTTCGCGTTACAAAGTGGATGATTTACCGTCGTGCGCATGACAATTCACCCTCGAATTACATTGATGGAATTCGACCTGTCCGACGGGTCGACGTGCGTTGTGCGTGAAGCGGTGGCGTCGGATCTCGAATCGATCGTGGCATTGCTGGTCGACGACCCGCTGGGTGTCACGCGGGAGTCCGCAGACGAGATGGATCGATATCGCGCAGCGCTGGAGGACATCTCTTCGGACCCGCGAAACCTGCAGGTCGTCGTGGTGCACGGTGACGCGGTGGTGGCAACGCTGCAACTGACCTTCATTCCCGGGCTCTCGCGCGGAGGCGCACTGCGGGCACAGATCGAAGCAGTTCGGGTGGGCGCGCAGTGGCGCAGTCGCGGACTCGGCGGTGCGCTGATCAGGTGGTCGATCGACGAGGCCGAGCGCTGGGGATGCGCTCTGGTGCAGCTGACCTCCGACGCCAGTCGAACGGACGCTCATCGCTTCTACACCCGACTCGGCTTCGTCGACTCCCACATCGGTTACAAGATGGCCCTCGGAACTACCGCTTAGATACCCTGGGGGGGTAGGGTAGTGCTGTGAACTCAGCACGGCAGGAACTCGACGCACCCACCAAGCTCGTCGGCTTTGTCGTCGGGATCGCGTTCCTGTTCCTGGCGGCGCTGTTCGTCGGGGACAAGATCGGACCCGACGCCCAGGCGACCCCGGCCGCGTCACACACCGGTCACGACGCGCACGACGAGCCGGCCGCCCCGGCCGCAGTGCCTGCCGGGCTCCAGGCCACCCAGGACGGCTACACCCTCGAGCTCGATCGGTCCGTCGTCGAGTCCGGACCGGAAGTACCGGTCACCTTCACGATCAGCGAACCGGATGGGTCTGCGCTGACCGACTACGACGTCATGCACACCGAGGAACTGCACCTCATCGTCGTTCGACGCGATCTGATGGATTTTCAACACGTACATCCGACGCGTGACGCGTCGGGAACATGGTCGACGGCTCTCGATCTCACCCGGCCCGGGCCCTACCGTCTGTTCGCCGACTTCACCCCGACCGGCGGCGAGAACATCACCTTGGGAGCGGAGCTGACCGTTCCCGGCGACTATCGACCGGAGCCCCTGAGTGCGCAGCCCCCGAGTACACCGAATGTGACATCGAGGGTCGACGGTTACACCGTGACGCTCGCCGGTGCAGTGACTGCGGGCGAGAACTCGACCGTCTCTCTGACGATCGATCAGAACGGACGCGAGGTCACCGACCTGGAGCCGTATCTCGGTGCCTACGGACATCTGGTCGCCCTCCGCGCCGATGACCTCGCCTACCTGCACGTCCACCCCGAGGACGGGCCGCCGGGGCCGACGGTCGACTTCACCGTCGACGCGCCGACCGCGGGAACATATGCGCTCTATCTGGACTTCCAGCACCAGGGCGTCGTCCACACAGCCGAATTCACCATCGAGGCACAGGAGGGTGGGGCATGAGCCAGGAAACGGAACTTCTCCTCGGCGGTATGACGTGTGCGTCGTGCGCCAACCGCATCGAACGCAAGCTCAACAAGCTCGACGGGGTGTCGGCGACGGTCAACTACGCCACCGAGAAGGCCCGCGTCACCAGTGACGGCGTGGCCACCGAGGACCTGATCGCAGCCGTCGAAGCCGCTGGCTACACCGCATCCTTGCCGGCTGCCGAACCGGCGGACGAACCCCCGACCGATCCGCTGAAGCAGCGATTGATCGTCTCGGCAGTGCTCAGCGTGCCGGTGATCGCAATGGCGATGATTCCGGCGTTGCAGTTCACCAACTGGCAGTGGCTCTCGCTCACGCTGGCCGCTCCCGTCGTCGTATGGGGAGCCTGGCCCTTCCACCGCGCCGCCTGGACCAATCTGCGGCACGGCACCTCCACCATGGACACGCTCGTCAGCATGGGAACCCTTGCGGCCCTGGGATGGTCGCTGTACGCGCTGTTCTTCGGCACCGCAGGCACGCCCGGCATGACGCATCCGTTCGAGTTCACGATCGCGCGGACGGACGGGGCGAGCAACATCTACCTCGAGGCCGCGGCGGGCGTGACCACCTTCATCCTGGCCGGACGATGGTTCGAGAGCCGATCCAAGCGTCAGGCCGGGGCGGCGTTGCGCGCCCTGATGGACCTCGGAGCCAAGACCGTTGCTGTACTGAAAGACGGTAAGGAACAGCAGATTCCGATCGAGCAGTTGGCCGTCGGCGATCTGTTCGTCGTTCGCCCGGGTGAGAAGATCGCCACCGACGGAACCGTCGAGAACGGTTCCTCGGCCGTCGATCGGTCGATGCTGACCGGTGAATCCGTGCCGGAGGAAGTCGGCGTCGGCGATGCGGTGGTCGGTGCAACGGTGAACGTCGGTGGCCGAATCACGGTGCAGGCGAGCAGAGTCGGTGCCGATACTCAGTTGGCACAGATGGCGAAAGCAGTCGAGGACGCGCAGACCGGTAAGGCGCAGGCGCAGCGTTTGGCCGATCGTATCTCCGGCATCTTCGTGCCGATCGTCATTGCGATCTCGGTCGCGACACTCGGATTCTGGCTCGGTGCAGGCAATTCCGCGGCGGGAGCGTTCACCGCTGCAGTCGCGGTGCTCATCATCGCCTGCCCGTGCGCGCTCGGCCTGGCCACACCCACCGCACTGATGGTCGGCACCGGACGGGCCGCGCAACTCGGAATTCTGATCAAGGGGCCCGAGATCCTCGAATCCACCCGTCGCGTCGACACCGTCGTGCTGGACAAGACCGGCACCGTCACCACCGGTGAGATGACTCTGCAGTCGGTGCACGTGGCTCACGGCGAGGACGAGGACGTGGTCCGTGCCGTGGCGGCGGCGTTGGAAGCGGGTTCGGAGCACCCCATCGCCCGAGCCATCGCGAGTGCGACCTCATCGATGACCGTCGAGGAATTCACGAGCCTCGAGGGCCTCGGGGTGCAGGGTGTCGTGGACGGCCGTGCCGCAGTGATCGGCCGTCGCTCGCTGCTGGCCGACTGGTCGATGCCACTGCCGGCCGAACTGGCCGACGCCTTCGAGACCGCCGAGAATCAGGGGCGCACCGCCGTCGCGCTCGGCTGGGACGGCAGGGCTCGCGGAGTGCTTGTGATCTCCGACTCCGTGAAGCCGACTTCGAGGCAGGCCGTCGCGGAACTGCGCGCACTCGGCCTGACTCCGGTCATGCTGACCGGTGACAACGAGGCCGCCGCCCGCACGATCGCCGCCGAGGTGGGAATCGATCAGGTCATCGCCGGGGTGTTGCCGACGGGCAAGGTCGATGCCGTCCGAGAACTGCAGGCGTCGGGCAAGGTCGTGGCGATGGTCGGCGACGGTATCAACGACGCGGCCGCGCTGGCCACGGCCGATTTGGGACTTGCGATGGGTACCGGCACCGACGTGGCGATCGAGGCCAGCGACCTGACGCTCGTGCGCGGTGACCTGCGGGCCGTCGGTGATGCCATTCGGCTCTCCCGACGCACGCTGAGCACCATCAAGGGCAACCTGTTCTGGGCGTTCGCCTACAACGTCGCAGCAATTCCGCTCGCCGCTGCGGGCCTGCTCAACCCCATGCTCGCCGGTGCCGCGATGGCGTTTTCCTCGGTGTTCGTGGTGAGCAACAGTCTCCGATTGCGCAGGTTCCGCTCGGCGATGTGACTCGTTGGTAGCAGCGAACGGCGCGCTAGTACAGGATGGAGACATGTCCGACGCACACGATGTCCCCATTCGCGACGAATCGATCAGGCTGGGTCAGTTCCTCAAGCTCGCCAACCTCATCGAATCCGGTGCCGAGGCCAAGGGCGTCATCGCCGACGGTTTGGTGAGCGTCAACGGGGACGTGGATGTGCGGCGCGGACGGCAGTTGCAGCACGGTGATGTCGTATCGGTCCAGGGTGGGCCCTCGGCCCGCGTGAGCAAGGAAGAGGCACTGTGAAGGTCGGAAAGAGCGGACTGCCGCGAAACGAAGTTCCCGGGGCATTCGACGTCGGCGCGAAGGCGTACGACCGACTTGTCGGAGCGAACCCCGGTTACCACGAGCACCTGCTCAAGTCGGCCAAGCGGCTGCGGATCCCCGATCTCGGTGCCGGCCTGCGCTTGCTCGACATCGGTTGCGGTACCGGCGCATCCACTGCCGCGTTGCTCGAAGCCGCCCCGCACGCCGAGATCGTCGCCGCCGACGCATCCGCCGAAATGCTCGAGGTCGCTCGGAGCAAGGACTGGCCGTCGAACGTGACGTTCGTGCACTCACGCGTCGAGGATCTGGCCGTGAACGGGGTCGACGGTCCGTTCGACGCGATCCTGGCCGCATACCTCATCCGGAATGTCGACGAACCCGACACCGAGCTGAAATCGCTTCTGGCGCTGCTGCGTCCGGGCTCGACCATCGCGTTCCACGAGTACTCGGTACACGATTCGCTCCGCGCCAGGATCTCCTGGAACGTGGTGAGCTGGGGCATCATCATTCCGCTCGGCTGGCTCGCGACACGTGACGCCACCCTGTACCGGCACCTGTGGCGCAGCGTCGTGACCTTCGACGGCGCGTCGGCCTTCATGCGGCGGATGCAGCGTGCGGGATACACCGGCGTCGCGAGAGAAACGATGACCGGGTGGCAGAACGGTGTGGTGCACACGTTCCTCGGCTCTCGTCCCAGGGAGGAAGAGCGTTGACCGACTCCAAGAAGGTCACCCATGCTGCCGCGCAGGGATATTCGGATGCCGGTCAGCTGGCTGACGTCCCGCACGTGGTGGTGGTCGGCGGCGGTATCGCAGGCCTGAGCGCCGCGACAGCACTGGCCGAGCGTGGTGTGAAGGTGCACCTGGTCGAGCGCGAGAGCTACCTCGGTGGCCGCGTCGGCGGCTGGGACACGACGCTGGAGGACGGATCGCACGCGACCATGAGCCGCGGCTTCCATGCGTTCTTCCGACAGTACTACAACCTGCGAAACCTGTTGCGCCGCACAGATCCAGGGTTGTCTCGGTTGCGTCCGGTCGACGACTATCCGCTGATCGACGGTGACGGCCGGATCGACGGTTTCAAGGGCCTGCCCGACACTCCGCCGCTGAACGCATTCGCGTTCGTCAAGCGCAGTCCGACGTTCCGGTGGAAGGATCTCACCGACCTCAACGGTATTGCCGCCCTGCCGTTGATGACGGTGAGTGTGCCGAAGACCTTCGACGAATTGGACACCACTCCGGCCGCAGAATTTCTGCGCAACATCAACTTTCCCGAGGCCGCGCGGCACCTGGCGTTCGGCGTGTTCTCCCGCAGCTTCTTCGCCGATCCCGAGAAGATGTCCGCCGCCGAGCTGGCGATGATGTTCCACATCTACTTCCTCGGCTCCTCCGAGGGCCTGATCTTCGACGTTCCCCGTGACCCGTATCCACAGGCGCTGTGGGACCCGCTGGGGGAATACCTCACCGGACTCGGAGTCGACATCAGAACCTCCACACCGTGCGGTGAGATCACCCGCGGCGGCCTGCGAAAGTTCCGCGTCGACGCGGGCGGCATCATCGACGCCGACGCGGTGGTTCTTGCCACCGACATCGCCGGATTGCAGAGTGTGCTCGAGCAGTCATCCGAGCTCGGGACACCTGATTGGCGCAAACAGGTTGCAGCGCTGCAGAACACACCGCCGTTCCTGGTGCACCGCGTGTGGTTGAGCAAGGCCGTCAACGCGGACCGTCCCGCTTTCATCGGCACCGGAGGCATGCCCCCGATCGACAACATCAGCGTGCTCGAACGCTTCGAGGACGAAGCGGCGCAGTGGGCTGCCCGCACCGGCGGCTCCGTCGTCGAACTGCACGCGTACGCCGCCGAGGAATCCGAGGAGGTCACACGGGCGCAGCTGATGGATCGGATGCATCAGATCTATCCGGAAACCGCTGATGCAGAGGTGATCGCCGAGCGATCCGAGTGGCGCGACGATTGCCCCATGTTCGGCCTCGGCGCGTTTGCCGAGCGCCCGACCGTCCGCACTCCGGAACCTGCTCTGGTACTTGCGGGCGACGGCATTCGTATCGATCTGCCGGTGGCGCTGATGGAACGCGCGGCCACCACCGGACTGCAGGCCGCGAACACACTGTTGGCGAGCTGGGGTATCACCGGACACGACATCGAAACAGTGCCGACCAGTGGACGATTCAAGATGTTCGACGCCATCGAGAGACTCATGAACAGGTGACTTCGGGCATGCGATCGAGGTCGACGATCTGTCGCGTCCGGAGGTGCACGCGCTACTCAGCGAGCATCTCGAGGACATGCACGCCACCTCGCCTGCCGAGAGTGTGCACGCCCTCGATCTGTCGGGTCTGCGCGGACCTGGCGTCACCGTCTGGACCGCCTGGGAGGCGGACGCTCTGCTGGGAATCGTTGCGCTGAAGAAGCTCTCACCTGATCACGCTGAGCTGAAGTCGATGCGGACCACGGGGGCAGCGCGGGGACAGGGTGTGGCATCGCGGCTGCTCGGCTTCGTATTGGACCAGGCTCGGGAGCGGGGCTATGTCAGGGTGAGCCTGGAGACGGGAACTCAGGAGTACTTCGCCGCCGCCCGCAGATTGTATGTGCGCCACGGATTCGCCGAGTGTCCGCCGTTCGCGGACTACGTGGTGGATCCATCGAGTGCGTTCTTTTCGTTGTCCCTGTAGACGTTCCGATGAGAAGGGCCGGCACCGAGTGGTAGGTGCCGGCCCTTCTCGTCAGGCTGCGTGCTGCGTGTGCGGGTAGAGATCGTCGTCGAGAGGCACGGCTCGACACTGATCGAGCACATCCGCCGTCGAGCGTTCCCTCATGCTCGTTTCCACGCCCACTACCGTGCGCCACCACTGTTCACGGTCGGTCGATTCCGTCCACACCACCGCCTCGGACTGCATAATGCATCACCCCAATGGTTTTCGTGATCTGTTCGCCGGAGTGTTTGGGATGCCCGTGTGTTCTCGGATCAGGTCGACTCGTGTGCGATGGACTTCTGTTCGGCTGCAATGTCGCCGTGTGCGATGTCGACCTTGCGCGGCTTCGCGCGTTCTGCGAGGGGAATCGTGATCGACAGAACGCCGTTGTCGTACGACGCGGAGATGCGCTCGGTGTCGACGCCGTCGCCCAGCGATACTTGGCGACGGAACGTGCCGGCGAATCGCTCCGAGGTGATCCACTGCACGCCAGTGCTTTCCGGAGCGGATCGGTGAGCGGTGAGCGTCAACGTACCGCGATCGACGTCGACATCGATCGATCCGGGGTCGACGCCGGGCAGATCGGCACTGAGCACGTAGTGGTCGTCGACTTTGTAGAGGTCCATCGGCATGAATCGCGGGGCGCGGTCCGAACCGGAAGAGGCACCCAGCATGGCCGAGGTGAGGGAATCGACATCACGGAACGGATCGAAACGAAGCACAGCAACCACCTCCTGTACCCAGATGCACTCACCCCTGTGGTGAGTCGCTCCTCAACTGTGCAGAACAGAAATTAGCACTCTCACCCCTGGAGTGCCAAGAGGGATTTCGAAGGTTCTCAGAAATTTTTCAGATCCAATAGTGCTGTGCCGCAGTGGGGGTCGCGATCGCACTAGCTCGTTCGAACACTTAACCCTTGCGCTAAGTATTGCTGCAGCGATAGTGTGCCTTATGGCTCAGTATTCGACCGTTCTCGACGATGTGTTTCAGGCACTGGCCGACCCGACCCGGCGGGCAGTGTTGAGCAGGTTGGGATCCGGACCGGCCACGGTGGGCGAGCTCGCCGAACCGTTCGACATGACTCTTCCGTCGTTCATGAAACACATTCATCTGCTCGAGCGCAGTGGCTGGATTCGCACGCGCAAGGTGGGCCGCGTACGTGCGTGCACGATCGAGCGAACCAATCTGGATGCAGCCGGTCACTGGCTGCAGGAACAACGCGCCGTCTGGGAATCCCGGACGGATCGCCTCGAAGACTTCGTCACCCGGACCTCGAACGAAAGTGAACCGCAATGACATCGATCGATCCTGCTACGGACTTGACCATTTCCCGCGTCATCAGGGCTCCACGGGCAGCAGTGTGGAGTGCGTGGACGGACCCGTCGAAGTTCGAGAAATGGTGGATTCCCGCACCGGCACTGTGTCGCGTGGATGCCTGGGATCCGAAGCCCGGAGGAGCATTCCGCACACTGATCAGTGAATCAGGCGGTGCCTACGAGCCACACATGGACGGCTGCTTTCTCGCCGTCGACGACGGTGAGCGCATCGTATTCACCAACTCGCTCGTCGAGGGTTGGCGGCCGGCACCGCAGTTGTTCATGACCGCGGTGATCACCCTCTCCGACCACCCCGATGGAACCGAGTACCACGCCCACGTGATGCACCGCAACGAAGAAGATCGAAAGATGCACGAGGAGTACGGCTTCCACGACGGCTGGGGCACCGTCATCGCACAACTCGCCGAGTTCGTCGAGGGTCAGGCGCGGCCCTGCGACCGCAACTCGTAGCGTCGCTCGGCGTAGTCGAGGTCGTCCTTCCACAGCCGTGCAGCAGTGAAGTTCATCGCCGGCCGCAACAGACCGGATGCCTTGCGTGCCATCTGGAATCCCGGACGATCCGAGCTGGCGATCGTGGCCTCGATGACGGCGGTGCGCGGTGTGCCGTCGGCTGCGGGAGCGAGCGGCGTCGCATGCGTTTCGACGACGCTGCCCGCTCCTTCACCGTCGAGAATGCGCATGACGATGGTGCGGGGACCGGGGCAGACGAACTCGGCCCGCACCGGAACTCCGACGCCCCGGCTGACGCGGAAGGTCACGTCGACGAGGAAGCGATCGTCCTCGTCGGGCACATCGATGTCGGTGGGCGCGCTGACGACCTTCAGTCTCGCGAACGAGTACGGGTGGAACCAAGCACCGTGCCAGGGGTCGAGTCGATTGGCGATGATGTCGTCGGGCTCGCACTTGCCGACGAGGGTGACCACTCCGGCGATGGCAGTCGAGGCCGGCGGGCGGATCGGGACCACGGGGACGGGCGTCGGCTCCTCTCCGCCGAGCTCGTCCAGACGAACCCACACCAGAACCCCGTCGTCGAATGCGGGAACCGGACGCCAACCGGGCTTGCCCTTCGGCCCGAGCGCAAGACCGTGCCAGCGGCAGACCAATGTGTCGCATTCGATCTTCGCGGTGTCCAACGCGGCACCGAGATGCGGACATGCGCCCGGCCCGATGTGCACCTTGCCTGCCGAGTCACGCCACGCGACGAGTTCGGTGGTGCCCACATAGCGGCCGAACGGCTTGTCGGCCTTGACGTCGCGACTGGCAGCGAACACGAACCAGTTGCCCGAGGTCCGCGTCTTCGCACGCTTCAAAGCAGACTCGATGACCTGCGGATTCGCACCCTTCCAGGTGGGCTCCTGCTTGGCCCACGACTCCGACGGCAGCGGCTGCAACGGCATCGTCTTCGGCCAACGTCGTCGTACTGCATCCAGCGCGGTCATTGTTGCTCCCAAAGTCGACAATCGATTCCCGTGTTCTTTCACCATTGTTCCCGTTCGTGGGTACTCAATGTGACATCTGGTGGCCTTTTCGGGGGTCAATGTCACATCGAGTGGACTCGGGGAGCGGTTGTGGGAGGTTGTCGGCGGAGGGAAATGGTGGACGCTCAGGCCGTTGGGTTCGCGGTATCGACCACCTGGCGGCGCCATTTGCCGAATGATCGGGGCGAGGACACTGCGAGTACGGCGACCGGGTGATTGTCGTGTCGGTAGAGCGCGACGAAGGGGCCGGTGGCGGGGTCGCCTTCCACGATTTCGGCGACGCAGTGGGGTCCGTGATGTCCGGCGAATTGGATTCGTGCGGCGTATTGGTCCGACCACACGTACGGCAGTCCGGTGAAAGTCTTGGACCCACCGGTGAGGAGCGCCTCGACGGCGACGGCCGGTCGGGTGGCGGCGGAGGTCCAGTGTTCGTCGCGTCGAATCACCCCCGCGGCATCTCGCACCGCAGCGCAGTCACCGACGGCGAGCACAGCCGGGTTCGAGGTGATGCCGCGCTGATCGGTCACCACCCCGCCGCAGATCTCCAGTTCGGATCCGTCGAGCCAGCCGACATTGGGCACCGAGCCCACTCCGAGCACGACCACATCGGACTCGATCGTTGAACCGTCCGCCAATTCCACCGCACGCACCCGCCCCGCCGCGACGACGAATCCGGCCACCGACACCCCGGTCAGTAGTGCCGCACCGGCGTTCCGATGCCAGCCGGCGATGAGTGAACCCAACTCACCACCGAACACGCGGGCAAGCGGGGTCTTCGATGCCTCGACCACCGTCACCGATGCGCCCAATCGAAGTGCCGTCGAGGCCACTTCGCTGCCGATGAATCCGGCACCGACCACCGTGACTCGAACGCCGGGCACCAACGAACTCCGCAGGGCCAGCGCATCGTCGAGGCTGCGGAGCACGTGAATCCCGTCGACGCCGATGGTCCCCGGCAGGCGGATGGCGGATGCACCCGTCGCGATCACCACGGCATCCGCCGTCACATCGCCGGAGACGGTGGATACCGTCGTTCCCGACAGGCCCGTCGCCGCGCATCCGAGGCGCCAGTCGAGATCGAGGTCGTCGACGTCCAGCGATACGGCCGATTCGTCGCCGAGCAGAAAAGCCTTGGACAACGGGGGACGGTCGTACGGCTGGTGCACTTCGTCGCCGATCATCGTGATGCGGCCGTCGAAACCCTGATCACGCAGGGCCCGGGCCGCGGCGACTCCGGCGAGCGAGGCACCGACCACCGTCACCGATTTCACGGGGTGACCGCGATGCGGATGACCCCGTCCTCGACGTGTACGGCGTGCGTTCGCACCGGAACCTTGGCGGGCGCGCCGAGTGCAGCACCGGTGCGGAGATCGAAACATGCTGTGTGCAAGGGGCATTCGACGGCGCAGCCTTCGACCCAACCCTCGGACAGTGAGGCGTCCTGGTGGGTGCAGGTGTCGTCGATGGCGAAGAACTCACCCTCGACGTTGAAGATCGCGATCGGCGGTGCCCCGGCCGGGGTGATGCGCAGGGCCTCCCCGTCGGGGAGATCCTCGGCGCGACCGACGTCGAGCAGGACGCGGGTGGAGAACGTTGCGGTCATGGTCGGGCCTCCGGGGACCTGAGGGTGTGCAGTGCTCGTGTTGTACCCAGCGTGAGATCACCCCGTTGCGGCGATGGAACGCTCGAGTTTCGATCGTGTGAATCTGTTGCGCTATACGAAGTGCAGTTCGTATTGTGCAACTAAATCAACTCGACGTACACCCCCTAGGAGCGTGTCATGTCCTCGAGCATCCCGAGGGTTGTGATCGTCGGTGCCGGAATCGTCGGCTGCAGCCTCGCCGACGAACTCACCGCGCGCGGCTGGACCGACGTGACAGTCCTGGACAAGGGCCCGCTACCGCTCACCGGCGGTTCCACCTCGCATGCGCCGGGACTGGTGTTCGCCACGAACTCCTCCCGATCGATGTCGCGATTCGCGGCCTACACGGCGTCGAAGTTCAAGAACCTCGACTGCTTCCTCGACGTCGGCGGACTGGAAGTGGCGACGACGCCGGAGCGCGTCGACGAGCTGCATCGACGCCACGGCTTCGCGTCGTCCTGGGGACTGACGTCGGAAGTGGTGGACGCCGAGCGATGCCTCGAGCTCTACCCCTTGCTCGACGGCAGCCGAGTCCTCGCCGGTTTGTTCACACCGGACGACGGATTGGCCAAGGCCGTGAAGGCCAGCGCGACGCAGGCCGAGCGGGCCACCGCCCTCGGTGCGCGCTTCATCGGCGGCATGGAGGTCACATCGATAGACCAGAGCAACGGCCGAGTGACGGCTGTGCGCGCGGGCGAGCACACGTTCGACGCCGACATCGTGGTCTGCTGTGCCGGGTTCTGGGGGCCGGAGCTCGGTGACCTTCTCGGCATGCAGGTACCCCTGCAGCCGCTGGCGCATCAGTACGCACACACCACGGCACTGGACCTGCCCTCGCGTCGAGCGGGAACCGAGGCCACGCTGCCCATCCTGCGGCATCAGGACGAGCGGTTGTACTACCGCGAGCACGGCGACCATCTGGGAATCGGCTCGTACCACCATCGGCCGATGCCCGTCGATTCGCGCGAGCTCGGATCGAGCGAGGACGTGACCGCCGAGAGCATGCCGTCGTCGATGCCGTTCACCGAGAACGATTTCGCCGACGCCTGGCAGCGCAGCACCGAGCTGATTCCCACACTCGGAGACGCGAAGATTCAGCACGCGTTCAACGGCATCTTCTCCTTCACCCCGGACGGAGCGCCGATCGTCGGCGAATCCCGAGAAGTCCAGGGACTGTGGGTATCCGAGGCGATCTGGGTGACGCATTCTGCCGGCGTTGCAAAGTCACTCGCAGAGCAGATGATCACCGGGCACAGCGAGATCGACATGCACGAGTGCGACCTGTACCGATTCGAGAAGACGGACCTGGTGCCGTCCAACGTCGCGCGGACGAGTGCGCAGAACTTCGTCGAGGTCTACGACATCATTCACCCGCTTCAGCCGAAGGTGGAACCACGACCACTGCGCGTGAGCCCGTTCTACGGTCGCCAGCAGGAACTCGGCGCGATGTTTCTCGACGGTGCCGGCTGGGAGCGGCCGCACTGGTACGAATCGAACAGTGTTCTGCTCGAACAACTTCCGGAGCAGTGGCAGGCACCCAAGCGCGAGCCGTGGTCGGCGCACTTCTGGTCGCCGATCAGCGCCGTCGAGGCCTGGCGCACTCGTGAAGCCGTCGCGATGTACGACATGACGCCGCTACGACGCCTCGAGGTCGGCGGACCCGGTGCACTCGCGCTGCTGCAGAAGTTGACGACCAACCAGCTCGACAAGAAGGTCGGCAGCGTCACCTATGCTCTGATGCTCGACGCGACCGGCGGCATCCGGAGCGACGTGACCGTGGCGCGGGTGGCCGTGGATCGTTTCCAGGTGGGAGTGAACGGCCCGCTCGACGAGGACTGGATGCTCCGTCATGCCGGTAGCGATGTCTACGTTCGCGATATCACCGGTGCCACAGCCTGTATCGGACTCTGGGGGCCACTGGCCCGAGAGGTGCTGGCACCCCTCACCTCGGCCGACATCTCGCATACGGGTCTGAAGTATTTCAACGGCCGAGCGATTGCTGTGGGCGGAGTCGACGTCCTGGCGCTGCGACTGTCCTATGTGGGCGAGCTCGGCTGGGAGCTCTACACCGACGCCGATACCGCACTGCGCCTGTGGGACACGCTGTGGGAGGCAGGGCAGGCGCACGGCGTCGTGGCCGCAGGACGGAGTGCGTTCAACAGCCTCCGGCTCGAGAAGGGCTACCGATCCTGGGGCACCGACATGACCACCGAACACGATCCGTATCAGGCGGGTCTCGGGTTCGCGGTGCGAAAAGCCAAGGGCGACTTCATCGGAGCCTCGGCGCTGCAGGAAGGACGCGGCGGACCGGTGCTGACCTGCCTGACGTTGGACGACCCGTCGCACGTGGTGATGGGCAAGGAACCGGTGTTGATCGACGGCACCGTGGCTGGCTACGTCACCAGTGCCGCCTACGGATACACGATCGGCAAGACGGTGTCCTACGCCTGGCTACCGGCAGGGCTGCAACCCGGCGATCACGTTGCAGTGCAGTACTTCCGTGACCTACTACCCGCGACGGTCATGGCCGAACCGCTGGTGGATCCCGACATGAACAAGATCAGGTGTTGATATGACGTATGACGTGATTGTTCTCGGTATCGGCGGAATGGGCAGTGCCGCCGCCTGTCACCTCGCCCGACGCGGACAGCGGGTGCTGGGTATCGACCAGTTCGGTCCCGCGCATGCGCTGGGATCGAGTCACGGTGGCTCCCGCATCTACCGGCAGTCGTACTTCGAGGACCCGGCCTACGTACCGTTGCTCCTGCGCGCGTACGAACTGTGGCACGACCTTGCCTCGGACAGTGGGCGGGACGTGTTCACCGAAACCGGTGGTCTCTACGTGGGAAGGCCGGACGGGCTCACGTTCGGCGGTAGCCTGCGTGCCTCGGAGCAGTGGGGCCTGAAGCACGATGTGCTCGACCCCACCGAGGCGCAGCGGCGCTTCCCGACGGTACGGCTGCAGCCCGACGAGTTCGCCCTCTTCGAGGAGAAGGCGGGAATCGCGCGACCGGAGACGACGGTCGCCGCGCATCTCGATCTGGCCGAGGCTGCGGGTGCGGAACTGCGATACGACGAAAAGGTGCTCGGTTGGGAATCCACCGACTCCTCGGTGACCGTCACGACGGTCGCCGGCACGTACACCGCTGGTGCACTGGTCATCTCACCGGGAGCGTGGGCACCGAAGCTGTTGGCCGAGATCGGCGTACCGATGGTGGTGGAACGGCAGGTGATGCACTGGATCACCCCGGAGTCGGGCGAAGCGGCCTTCGACAGCTCGCACCACCCCGTCTACATCTGCGGGGACGGGCCCGATCAGATCTACGGCTTTCCGGCCATCGACGGCGACGGCGGCGGCGTGAAGATCTCGTTCTTCCGGGCCGGAACGCCGTGCGATCCCGACACCATCGATCGCACAGTGCATCCCGAGGAGATCGCGCGACTGCAGCAGCGCATCGTCACCACGTTTCCGGCGCTGTCCGGACCGCATCAGGATGCGAAGACCTGCATGTACACCACGACGCCGGACGAGCACTTCGTTGTCGCTAAGCACCCGGATCACGCGAATGTGACAGTGGCGTGCGGCTTCTCGGGGCACGGCTTCAAGTTCGTCCCCGTCATCGGCGAAGTCCTCGCCGACCTCGCGATCGACGGCACGACGAAGCATCCCATCGCACTCTTCGACCCGGCGAGATGCGCGGTGACGGCATGACCATGGTCGATCCCGAACTGCAGCCGACTCTGCTTCCGACGCTGGGAGGTGAAACCTACGTCGATCCCGCATATTTCGTCCGCGAGCAGGATGGGATATTCGAGCAGATGTGGTTCTGTGCCATCAGGTCGGACGACATCGTCGAGCCTGGCAACTTCCGGACGGTTCAGATCGGGCGAGAGTCGGTTCTGATCAGTCGCAATCGAAAGGGCGGTGTGACCGCGTTCTTCAACATCTGCCGTCATCGCGGCGCGACACTGTGTACCGAGGCGTCGGGAACGGTGCGTCGAAACTTCCAATGCCCCTATCACGCATGGACGTACGATCTCGACGGGAAACTGATCGCAGCTCCCAACCTGATCGACATGCCGATGATCGACCGGGTGGAGTACGGGCTGCGGAAGGTGCATGTTCGGGAGTGGCTCGGCTACGTCTGGGTGTGCGTCGCCGAGGATGCGCCGTCGTTCGAGGACACGGTGCAGGGTGATGTTCGCGAACGGCTCGGCGGTGTGGGTGCTATCGATTCGTACGACATGGACTCGCTCGCCCTGGGACGTCGGATCGTCTACGACGTCAAGGCCAACTGGAAGCTCATCGTCGAGAACTTCATGGAGTGCTATCACTGCGCAACGATTCACCCCGAGCTCACCGAGGTGCTACCGGAGTTCGCCGACGGCATGGCAGCGCAGACATACGTGGGCCACGGTGCCGAGTTCGGCAGCGACATCGCCGGTTTCACGGTCGACGGTTCCCATGGGTTCGACGCCCTCGACGGTGTGAGCGAGGACCGTGATCGGCGGTACTACGCGATCACGGTTCGGCCGACGGTGTTCGTCAACCTCGTCCCCGATCACGTGATCATCCATCGCATGTTCCCGATGGCCGTGGATCGCACTGTCGTCGAATGCGATTGGCTGTATGCGCCCGGGGTGGTCGCCGATCCGACCAACGCGGCAACGATGGACAAGTCGGTGGAGCTGTTCCATCGCGTCAACGAGCAGGATTTCGAGGCGTGCGAGCGGTGTCAGCCGGCGATGTCGTCACGGATGTATCGCGACGGCGGGGTGCTGGTGCCGGCCGAGCATCACATCAGGGTGTTCCATGACTGGGTCGGATCACGCGTGGCCGGACCAACCCAATAGCGTCGAGACACGCTGTGCTGCTTCGAGAACCGAGGATCCAGCAGCGGTGAGACGGTCCTCGTCGAGGCGGTAGGCGGGACCGGAGACAGTGATGGCACCCACCGCGGAACCGTCGTAGCTGATGATGGTAGCTGCTGTCGCGTTGAGTCCTATCTCCAACTCTTCACGGGCGTAGGCAATCCCGGTGGCACGGACCGTCTCGATCTCGTCGAGCAGATCGGCCTTGGTGGTGATGGTGTTCGCGGTGAACAGTTCGAGATGACCGTCGACGCCGGCTTTGAGGAGCGAGTCGTCGTACGCCATCAGGGCTTTCCCGCTGGACGTCGCGTGCAGAGCCGATCTCTCACCGAGCCAGTTGTGACTGATGATCGACGAGCCGCCCCGAACCTGATCGATGTTGACGGTCACGTTGCCGTCGGGCACAGCGATGTTGACGGTCTCGCCGATGGTGTCGGCGAGTTCCTGCAGGATCGGTCGGGCGATGCGGGTGATGTCGAGTTGAGCGGATACGGACGTGGCGAGGCGGATCAGGCCGATGCCCAGGCGATACTTGCCGCGTTCACCCGGTTGTTCGACGAGTCGGCGAAATTCCAGTGCGCTGAGCAGGCGAAAGGCCGTGGACTTGTGGACCTCGAGGTGCGCCGCAACGTCTTGAACCCCGGATTCGCCGTGGTCGGCCAGGTATTCGAGCACCTCGATCGCACGGTCGACGGACTGGACAGGGGACTCGGACACCAACCCAGTCTTGCAGACTCAGCTGACGCCGACCCATCGAAGTGCCGCAGTAGTGGCAGCAGCGGCGAGAACGATGACGACGAACGGCGCTCGTCGCCAGGCAAGTACGGCGGCAACGGCGACTCCCGCGGGCAACGCGAATCCGGCGAAGTCCTTGCCCACGAGGAGGGTCGATGTGGCGACCAGTGCCACGAAGATGACGGCGACGGCAGTGGTCATCACCTTGTCGATCCGGGGTGAGATGGCGACTCGGGTCCTCAGTGCCGGGCCGGCGATGCGGAGCGCGTAGGTGCCGATGACCAGTGCGAGCAGGGGAATCGTGAGGTTCATGCGGATTCCTTCTGTGCAACAGGAGCATTGGAGAGCATGACCGGTACGACGGCGACCAGTGCCAAGAGCACGGGTAGTCCGCTGGGCAGGAACATCGAGGCGACGAGCGCAATGCATGCTCCGACGAGGGCTGCGTTGCGGGTGGCCCGGTCTCGGAGCGCGGGCATGATCAGTCCCAGCAGGATCGCAGGGAATGCGGCATCGAGACCGAGTGCGGCGGTATCGGTGATCGCACCGCCGCCGAGCGTGCCGATCACGACGCCGATGTTCCAGGTGACGAACAGTCCGATCCCGCACAGCCAGAACGCTGTTCGACGGCTGCCCTCGTCCTTTTCGGCAACGCTGAAGGCCACTGCCTCGTCGGTGATGAGGTGAGTTCCGATTAGTCGCTTCATCGGAGAGACGTTGCGAAACACCTCACCGATGGAGAAGCCGAGCGGAACCAGTCGGATGTTGGCGAGCAACGCGCTGGCGACGGCGGCAACGGGATTGCCGCCTGCCGCCAGAATGCCGACGAAAATGAATTGGGACGACCCGGCGAAGACCACCAGTGACATCACGACCGGCAGCCACAGGGGCAGACCCGCTGCCACCGAGATGGCACCGAACGATGCCCCGACCAGAGCGTCGGCCACACAGACCAACGCGATGTCGCGGATGTTGACCCCGTGCAGGGTTCGCCATGTCGAACGCATGGTCGTTATAGTGGACGATGTTAGGCTGTTCGTCAAATCAAACGAACGTACCGATGGAGTGAACGAATGGCGGATACCGGTCCACCGATCGCGGCAATAGCTGCCGCTCTCCAGCAGGAACGACGACGGGTGGGACTTTCGCTCGCAGAAGTTGCGCGTCGTGCAGGGATTGCGAAATCGACTCTGTCGCAGCTTGAATCGGGTACCGGGAACCCGAGCCTCGAAACTCTCTGGGCGCTCAGTGTCACCCTGGACGTGCCGTTCTCCAGGTTGGTCGAGCCCGCGAAGCAGTCGGTCCGCCTGATTCGTGCGGGGGAGGGTCCGAGATTCGCGTCGGACAGGGCGGACTACACGGCGACGCTGCTGGCGTCGTCTCCACCGAACGCTCGGCGGGACATCTATCTGATCAGCGCCGACGTCGGTGAACCGAGGCGCTCCGACCCACACTCGCCGAATGTCGTCGAGCATGTGGTGCTCAGCGCGGGACGGGCGATGGTGGGCCCGATGGGGGAGGCCGTCGAACTGGTGCCGGGCGACTACGTTGCCTACCCCGGCGACGTGCCGCATATCTTCGAGGCCCTTGAGCCGAACACCATGGCAGTGATGATCACGGAACACAGCTGACGTAGGGGGAATAGTCGGCGGGCATGCCTCGTTGGACTCTTTCGACGGCGTTCGCTTGGCAAGCCCCGGGCCTCACCCCATTTGTCGCTTCGAGCGACCACTCGCCGAGAGGCGTTTGCAGCGGACGTCGTCCCTACTTTTGTCCGCAGATCGAGAGGGGCAGGATTCATGGCAGCGAAGACGTGGTTCATCACCGGCACATCCAAGGGATTCGGACGCGAGTGGGCCATCGCAGCCCTCGAACGCGGAGATCGGGTGGCAGCAACCGCTCGCAACACCGACACGCTGAAGGACCTCGTCGAGCAGTACGGCGACGCGATTCTGCCGATCGAACTCGACGTGAACGACCGGGCGGCCGACTTCGCGGCCGTGCAGCAGGCTCACGAGACGTTCGGCTCACTCGACATCGTGATCAACAACGCCGGCTACGGCCAATTCGGCATGATCGAGGAACTGTCCGAAGAGGACGCCCGGGCGCAGATCGAGACCAACGTCTTCGGTGCGCTGTGGGTGACCCAGGCCGCACTGCCGTTCATGCGTGCGCAGGGCAGCGGCCACATTCTGCAGGTGTCGTCCATCGGCGGTATCTCCGCGTTCCCGAACGTCGGTGCGTACCACGCCTCCAAATGGGCCCTGGAAGGATTCAGCCAGGCGTTGGCGCAGGAGGTCGAGGACTTCGGTATTCACGTGACGCTGATCGAGCCGGGCGGGTTCTCCACCGACTGGTCCGGCCCGTCTGCGAAGAAGTCCACCGACATCGCCGCATACGACCCGATTCGGGACAAGGCCACGAAATTGCGCAGCGCCCGGCGGGCGACTCCCGGTGATCCGACTGCAACGCGGTCGGCTCTGCTGAAGGTCGTCGACGCCGAGAAGCCGCCGCTGCGAGTCTTTTTCGGCGAGGCTCCGCTGCAGATCGCGACGAAGGACTACGAATCGCGACTCGCGAGCTGGCGCGAATGGCAGCCCGTGGCCGTCGAGGCACACGGAGGCTGATCAGGCCGCACCTGAGCGTTCACCATCGCATCCGATCGGCGACTTCCCGCGCATCGATGTCGATGGTGAACCGTCAGGTCCGGTTGGAGCCGCCCCTTTCGCGTCGTGGTGCTGTCGATCAGTTCCCCGGAGTAAGCGCACTGATGTTCGCCGACGTCCGCTCATCGGTGTCGGAAGTCTCTTGAAAGTAGCGACGGAAAAGCATCCGCATAGATTCGATGACGTCGATGTGCTGCTGAAGAATGATGTCGAGAGAGCGATCTGTGCCGGTGGCCAGGCTGAGAAACTTTGCCTGCAGATCCTGAGCGGACTTCAAGTTGCCCCATTCTTGGAATTCACCCAGCTGGGTCGCTTTGCGCTTCATATCACTGAGATGCGCGAGGTAGGCGGCACAGGCTGCATCACATTCGCTCGCCACGTCCGGCGGAATGGTGATCGTGCCCGCATCGGCCTGGGCATTGAGGTTTTGCCAGTGTGCAATGAGGTTGGGCTGTGATTCCGTCACGTCGTCGGCATCCTTCGATCGGTAGGCACTAGGTCGGCAGTTCGGAATCGAGCGCGGAGACTATGGCGTTGAGTTCCGTGCACGGGTCGTATGGAGGGTTGCGGACCGTTGCGTCCGTGATGATGGTGGCCCTGAGCAGCAGGGCCCCCGCGGCGAAGGCAACGCCGCAATTGAGGGACGCATCAGCACCGACCTGCTGGTACTGGGTGGCGTTACGAGTGCCCACTCGAACAGGAGAGAGCCGGTCGAAGGCGCTCGGATCGTCGATGTAGTCGATGTCCTTCAATCCAGCAAATATTGAAAAGTAATACATGTTGTTCGGCGGGCGATCTTCCCATCCACAGATTTTGATTCCGTACTGATCGCGTCCGAATATCCCCGATTCCTTGGTCTCGGCGTTCAGTCCCGCTCGCTCGATGGCCTCGTCGGGGATGGTGCAGGGATCCCATGGCGTCGTGGGTGCTGCGATGGTGGTGCTGGTCGCGGTCGGAGTCGCGTCGTCCCCTGTAGCGCTCGCACAGCCCGTGAGCAGCATAAGTATCGCCATTGCCGGGAGCCATCGACGTGCCCTGTGCATCGCTGTCGTCCATTCCTCGAGAACACCTATGTTCTTGGACGCAGTTCCGCATCGTCCGGTTCCCGAGACGGTCGAATTCACGCCCCTCGTGGGGATTCGCACCGCGTCCAGGGGGTGCGGATTCCCGCGAGGGGCGTAGATCGGCGGTACTCGAGCGCGATCGCCCGATGGGTTGCCATCGTAGGTGCGTCACTGTGCGGCGTCGGTGAAACAGCCTCGATGACTGCACGATCGAACGGACGCCACCGACGATTCGACTCCATGATCCCTGCGTCGGGCTGTGTCACAGTCGCTTTCGCGCTTGCAGACGCTCCACGAGTCCGAGGTTAAATCTTTCGATGTCCTCGACGGTGAAGGTGTCGTCGCCGACAAGTGCGAGCGATGGGCGTCGCAGGAAGTGCTCACCGCCCACGGGGATGCTCACCAGTTCGACCAGGCGCTGGAGCCATCGAACGACCCGCAAGGACGAGGGGACGTGGTCGGCCAGCAGAAGGGTTCCGCCGGGCCGCAGCACTCGTGTCATTTCCGCGAGAGCGACGTCGGGTGAGGGGATCGCGCACAGGGAGAAGGTGCAGACGACGGTGTCGAACGATGCGTCGGGAAACTGCAGTCCATGCGCATTGCCGAGCATCAGATTGGCATCGGGCATCACCGACTCTGCACGAGTTCGACCGCGCGCCAGCATGTCCGGGCTCAGTTCGATCCCGGTCAAGGCCGCCCGCTCCGGGTAGTGGTCGAGGTTGAGGCCGGTTCCCACCGCGATCTCGAGCACCTCCCCGGTGGCTCGAGAGCAGATCCAGGATCGGGTGTCTCGAAACAGAACGCGGTCGAGAAAGTTCATGTGCTTGTCGTAGTGGACCGACTGCTTGTCCCAGTATCGCTGCCACCTGTCATGCCGTCGATTCATGGCTTCGCGCACGGTGTCGATTGCTCCATGCCCAATCGTCGCATCACAAGACTCGCCGGACACCATCCCACTGCCGAGTAGAACACGAGGTTTCCGCCGACGAACGCCGTCAGTGCTTGCCATCGACGGTCGTGTAGTCGGGTGAGCGCGAGGCTCGCGAGCACCACGGTGCCTGCCAATGCCGGTACTGCGCGATCGATACTCGGGCGGACGGATCCTGCAGCACATGACATGAAGAGATGCTCGATTCTCTGAGTGAACGGTGTTGTTCATGTATACCCTAGGGGGTACAAGTTCGGGTGTCATTTATACCCCCGGGGGTACCGTGCTACCGTTCGGATACCGCCCCCGACCTTTAAGGACACACAGTGAGTTCTACGGACGTTCGAACCGACGAGAGTTCTGCAGACAGCTCGCCGCCAGGGATCACCGGGGGGCCGTTGGCGCGCTTCGGTGCGCGCATGGCAGGCAATTTCAAGTGGGTGGTCACCGCGTGGCTCGTGGTCATCATCGGATTGGGAGCGTTTGCCCCGTCGGTGTTCGGCTCTCTCGCCGGTGCCGGTTGGCAATCCAACGGATCGGAGTCGGTCCAGGTTCGCGAACTCGCACAGGAGCACTTCGGCGGCAACTCTTCTGCCGCGATACAGGTGGTCGTGCACTCGGACACCGAGCAGGTGACGGATCCCGCTGTCGCGGCTGTCATCTCCGAGGTCACCGACATTCTGGCCGCTGACTCGCGGATTTCCGAGGTGATCCCCCCGCAACCGGGGATGTCGATCAGTCCCGACGGGCACACCGGAATCCTCATCGGTGGAGCGAACGGGACGACCGACGAGATGGTGAAGGCCGTCGACGATCTCAAGGGCGACTTGACCGCAGCCTCCACGGACTCGATCGAGGTCTACCCGACCGGAGCATCGGCGCTGTGGAGTGACTTCAACAAGGCCAACCACGACGCGATGATCAAGGCCGAAATCATCTCCTGGCCCGTCACATTGGCGATCATGGTGCTCGCGTTCGGATCCCTCGTCGCGGCAGGCCTGCCCCTGCTGTTGACGCTGGCCGGTCTGGTCGCATCCGCGGGTGGCTTGGTTCTGCTGAACGAAATCACGCCGATCTCGGTGTGGGCCATGAACTTTGCGATGATGTTCGCGCTGGCGCTCGGTATCGACTACGCGCTCTTCCTCGTCGTTCGATTCCGGGATGCGCTCCGAAAGACCATCGACGCCGGACGGATCGACCCGCAGCGTGCAGTGGCAGAAACGATGGACACGGCAGGCAAAGCAGTCCTGCTGTCCGGTCTGACCGTGCTGATCAGCTTGTCTGCCGTGCTTCTCGTACCGGCACCTGCGGTACGCACGATGGCCGTGGGCATCATGCTGGCGGTGGTGTTCGTGCTAGCGGCCACCCTCACACTGCTCCCCGCAGTTCTGGGCAAGCTCGGAGCCAAGGTCAATGCCGGCTCCCTCCCGTACGCGAAGCGTCAGGTGCACCGTTCGCCGAAATTCGCGTCCTGGGGTCAGTTGCTGCACAAGCATCCGTGGCCGTTCGCCATTGGCTCGCTGTTGATTCTGGTGGCGCTGTCGATTCCGGCTCTGGGTCTCAAGGTCGCCATGCCGTCCATTTCGGTTGTGCCCGAGGACGCTCCGGTCCGGCAGGGCTACGAATTGGTGCAGGCACAGATGGGTGAAGGTGCACCAGGAATGCTGCAGATCATCGCCCCCACATCGGAGGCGGAGCAGACCGCGCAGATCGCAGCGAGCGTCGACGGCGTATCGATGGTGACGCCGCCCATGCCCGCCATGGACGGATCCGACTTCGTCATGCTGCAGGCCATCCCGAACGTGGACCCGTCGGACCCCGCACTCGAGACCACACTCGACGCCTTGCGCGCCGAGCTGCCCGAGGGAGCGATCGTCGGCGGTGCACCCGCGGAGAACCTGGACCTGCAGACCGCGTTGAACGAGTATCTGCCGATCGTGGTGTCGGTGATCCTCGTGCTCGGATTCCTGCTGCTGCTGATCGCGCTGCAGGCGCCGCTGATCGCCCTGCTGGGGACCGTGGTCAGCCTGCTGTCCACCGGAGCGGCATTCGGTGTGGCGAAGCTGATCTTCCAGGACGGTCACGGCTCGTCGCTGCTCGGCTTCACGCCGCAGGGATTCCTGAACGGTTGGGGCCCGGTGTTCTTCTTCGCGATGATCTTCGCAATCGCGATGGACTACACGGTGTTTCTGCTGTCGAGCGTCAAGGAACACTACGAGAACACCGGTGATCCGCACGGTTCTCAGGTCGACGGAATGGCGCATTCGGGTCGGGTGATCTTCGCGGCGGCAGCGGTGATGATCGCGGTGTTCTTCTCGTTCGCGCTCGCCGAACCACTGCCACCCAAGGAGATGGGAATCATTCTGGGTGTCGCCGTATTGCTGGACGCGATTCTCATCCGCTTGGTTCTGCTGCCGGTGTTGTTGCGCTTGACCGGCCACGCCGCATGGTGGTCACCCGCGTGGTTGCGTGCGGTACTCCCCAAGATCGGCTTCTCGCACAGCTGAGTGTCACCGATCCAGAGCAACACAGTGGTGGCCGAGGCCGTCCGGCTTCGGCCACCACGACCACTCTTACCCCTAGGGGTAAACTGGAGTTTCATCGAACGAAGGACTGAACGACATGACCGGTGACACCGAAAGCATCGCATTGGTATTGAACCGTCTGCGGCGTGCGCAGGGTCAGCTTGCAGGGGTGATCGCCATGATCGAGAGCGGTCGTGACTGCAAGGATGTCGTCACCCAGCTGGCCGCGGTGTCGAAGGCTCTCGACCGGGCAGGCTTCAAGATCGTCGCCACCGGACTCCGTGAGTGCATCACGGGAGCGGAGACAGGCGAGAAGATGAGCGAAGCGGAACTCGAGAAGCTGTTTCTCGCCCTCGCCTGAGAATCTTCTGCCCACCCCGCAATGGAACGGGGTGGGCAGGACTATTTTCTGGAGAACATGCGGGACAGAAATCCTGGAGACGGCGGATCGGCGTCGTGACCCTTGCATCGATTCGACGAGGGAACGCCTCGCATCACCTGGTCGATGTGCTGGCCGCACCCTGCCCACGTCGTCTTTCCGCACTTCTTGCACGTGACGGCTCTACACATGATTTCTCCTCTGTCACTCGAACACCTGACTCCACTATACCCAAGGGGGTATAGTGGTCAGGTCGAGTGGTGGTTCACACGACGGCGCTGTCGCCGCCCAACGTCATGATTGCCGCCTGCAGCAGCGCAGTGGCCTCATCGGCCACGTCGGCAAGCCCGGAGGCATCGGACAATCCGACCATGACCTGCGGATTCATCGCCTCCACGATCGTGCTGCCTCCGTCGGCTCGGACGACGACGTTGCAGGGCAGCAGCAACCCGACCTGCCGATCCGTGTCGATCGCTCCCTTCGCCAATCGCGGATTGCAGGCACCGAGGATGACATAGCGTTCGATGTCGGCGTCGATCTTCGACTTCAACGTGGCCTGCATGTCGATTTCGGTGAGGATGCCGAAACCTTGTTCGGACAGCGCTTTTCGAGTGGCGTCCACAGTGTCCTCGAACGTGGTGTTCACTCGCGTGCTGATGGCCAATTCGGTCATGATGTTCCGATCCTTCGGTTGTCGAGGGTGACAATGCCGAGCATACCCGCATGGGTATCGCACAGCCGGTGAGATGTCGCGTATCCCGCTGACAGACCGGCGTCGATTTGGCATGGTGGAGGTATGCAGCGGCGCGCGGGCGAGAGTTGGTCCGCGGGACCGGTCTCAGTGTTTTGGGTCGCTCCGCGGGCTCCGCTCTCAGGGGCAACCCCTGGGTACACACGAGAATCGAGCACTGCGTCCGAAGCAGCTCGGCACGCTTCGCGTGCTTGACTGCTCCGAGGACGAAAGATTTCGGTCGCCCCGCGCCGTTGCATGTAACAGCGCTTCACCTGATCGACAGCCGTCCATGACCGAACGCGAATTGTCCCCACGGGCCGCTGCGACACTGGCTCGGTTGGCGGCCGATGCCGAGTGGACGCGATCAGGCCTCGAGGTCGCGTTCGCGCGTCTCACGCCTGAGAAGGCGTCGTGGTTGGCCGATCGCATCATCAATCTGTATCCCAGCCCGCCGTTCGACGAGGCATCGATATTCGTTCTGCTGCGTGACCTTCCGTTCATCTCGGAGCCTTCGAGGTCTTCGCAGCGACCGCAAGTGCGTACCGGCCGCAAACCCTGGCGCTTCGAGGTGCCACGCTACGAAACGACCGGTCAGCTCGCTCGTTCCCTCGACCTGACGATCTCCGAAATCGAATGGTTCGCCGATCTGCAGGGCAGACTCCGAACCGCACCGTTCCCGTTGCAGCACTATCGGTCTGCGCGACTCGACAAGCGGCAGGGAATCCGCCTGCTGGAGGTTCCGAAACCACGACTGCGCGAGATCCAGCGAAAGATACTGCGCCGCATCCTAGACCTAATACCGGCGCATCCGGCGGCGCACGGCTTCCGAAAGGCGCGCAGCCCGCGAACATTTGCGATGCCCCACGCCGAGCGCGACGTGGTGATCTCGGTGGATCTCCGACGATTCTTCCCGTCCATCGGGTTCGACCGAGTGGTCGCGATCTTCGAGGCAGTCGGCTACCCACGGAGGGTCGCGGCAAATCTCGCGGCGCTGTGTACGACGGTCACCCCGGCCGGCGAGTTGATCGGGATGGACCGTCCCACCGCAGCGAGGCTTCGTGCGACACATCTGCCGCAGGGTGCGCCCACGTCTCCTGCGTTGGCCAATCTCGCTGCACGACAACTCGATATCAGAGCCAGCGGACTGGCCCGATCTGTTGGAGCCCGCTATAGCCGATACGCAGACGACCTGGCGTTCTCCGGCGGTGCGGACGTCGACGTCGACAGACTGCTCTGGCTGACCTCCCAGATCGCCCACGACGAGGGCTTCACGATCCATCCGGACAAGACCAGGGTCCGACGCGCGCATCAGAGACAACAGCTCACCGGACTCGTCGTCAACTCGTGGCCGGCAGTGCCGCGAGAAGAGTACGACAATCTCAGGGCGCTGCTGCACAACTGCATCACCGCCGGCGTTGCCGAACAGAACCGGAACGACCACAACGACTTTCGGGCCCATGTCTACGGACGCATCGGCGAGACCAACGAGACGCGACGAGCAAAGCTGCTGAGTATGGCGTCGCAGGTGAACTGGGACTGAGCCGCGAATCAGCTCCTCGGATTCGGATTCCATCCTCCGATCGCAGGCGGGAATCCAGAACTGAGGAGCCGATACACCTCAGAGGGCTCGCACTCGCAGAAGCGCTCCGGTCTGTGGGAACAACACCGGGAGTGCCACGCCGGCCTGCGCGAGCATCGCACCCGACAGTTCCAGTACACCGCCGTCGGCGATCCACGGTGGCAGCGCAATGCCGTTGCCGAGATCGCTGAGCTCACGGACGAATCCGACGCGATACCTGAGGGAGGGATCGAGACCCGGGAGGCGCACGCGATCCGTGCGGTCCTCGGCCGAGGTGTCCATCCGCACCACTGCGTACGCGGCCTCGGAGAAGTCCGCTGCCACGACGCCGTGGACCCAGACGCTCGGGTCGGGGTGGTCGGAGCGCACCACGTCACCGGTGTGCAGTAGCCCGCGCAGTTCCTTGTACAACGTGGTCCAGGCTGCCAGGTACTCGTGATCCTCGGACGAGAGTTCGGTGACGTCCATCTCCAACCCTGCGTGACCGAACAGGGCTGTCAAGCAACGGAATTGGAGCGTGGACCAACGGCCGGACGTGTGCGCGATCTGCGGCCCGACATGGGATCCGATCAGCTCCGGCGGCAGCAACTGCGTCGTCCACCGCTGCAGCCGTTGACGTTCGAGTGGATCGTTGGTGTCCGACGCCCAGACCCGGTCGGTGTGTTCGAGGACCTCGAGGTCGATGCGGGCTCCGCCCGATGCGCAGGACTCGAACTCGACCTGCGGGTGTCGGGACCGCAAGGCGTCGAGTAACCGATAGAACGCCGAGGTCTGGGCATGCACGGCAGCGCGCCCGTCGGTATCGACCGCGAGCATCAAGTCGCGGTTGTGATCCCACTTCACGTAGTCCGGCCGCTCGGTCGCCAACACCGTATCGATGGCCGAGAGGAGATAGTCGAAGACATCCTGGCGCGTCAGATTCAGCACGTGCTGATGACGCCACTCGAGTGGAACTCGACCCGGTGCTGCGAGCAGCCAATCCGGATGCGCCCGAGCGATATCGGAGTCGAGGTTGACCATCTCCGGCTCGAACCACAGGCCGGGGCTCATGCCGAGCTCTCGGACGTGATCGAACAGCGGGGCCAGGCCGTCGGGCCAGACGCCGTCGTCCACCTGCCAGTCGCCGAGGCCGGCCTTGTCGTCGCGGCGGTGGCGGAACCAGCCGTCGTCGAGCACGAACCGTTCGACGCCCACTCGTGCCGCGACGTCCGCGATGCCGCGAAGCCGGGTGAGATCGTGGTCGAAGTAGACGCCCTCCCACACGTTGAGCACCACAGGCCGCGGGGATGTGGGATGTGCTGGGCGAGAGCGCATCCAGCGATGCAGCGATTGCGCCGAACCGTCCAGTCCGGCAGAGGAGTACACGAAATGCACCCACGGAGTCGTGTACGTCTCACCTGGCTGGAGCACCACCTCACCAGGGGCGAGCAGCTCACCGCCGCCCAGTACGCCGGAGGCCTGACCGGCACGCTCGGGCAGGCGCTCGGCCAGGTGCAGGTGATCGCCGCTCCAGGCTACGTGAGCGCCCCATACCTCGCCGCTGCGAAAGCCGAAGCCCTCGCTGCCTGCGGTGAGTACCAGGGTGGCGTCGTGCCCGGTTCTTCCGCGACGCGAAGCGCGCGCCACCGTGCCGTGCTCGAACCGTCGACGCTGCGGGGTGCGTTCGCGGCAGTGCCGGCCGGTGAGGTCGAGAAGTTCGGTTGCATTGTCCGGCAACGGCATCAGGGTCACGACGCCGTCGACGGTCAAGGGGACGCCCGAGACGTTCCGGACACCCTGACGCACCCGCATCGATCCGCCGACCTCGAGCGACAGTTCGATCCACCACGAGACGCCGAGCTCGCCATCGGAAGCGTCCACAGTGCAACCGAATTCGGTAACGGAGATGGTCACATCTGCCCACCGCGGGTACAGCACCGAACCGTCGCGATGCATGGCCAGAGCGGGGGTGCCCTGCCAGGCGTCGTCGCCGCCGGGTGCCAGGGTGAGCCACCGAGGTACGTCGACACTCGAGTGCGGAACCGCTGGTATTGCGGCCCGGCGCAGTTCGGTGAGGTCGCGATCGGAGAGTTCACCGAGATCGGTACCCCAGTGCAGCACGGCCGGAACCGCGGTGGAGGACGGGCCGAGGATCACCATGACTCCGTCACGGCGCAGGACGGTGAAACTCACTTGTTGGCACCCATCGTCAGACCGGAGACGAAATGTCGTTGCAGCGCAATGAAAACCAACACTGTCGGCAGGGCCACCAGCACCGATCCGGCGGCGAGCAGGTTGGTGTCGGTGAAGAAGCTGCCCTGCAGATTCTGCAGCGCCGTTGTCACCGGAAGTTTGTCACCGCTGACCATCAGGGCCAGGGCCCAGAAGAAGTCGTTGTAGATCCACGTCACCATGAGTGTCGCGAGTGCAGCCAACGCAGGCCGACACAGCGGCATGACGACCTGCCAGTACTGCCGGAACAGTCCGGCTCCGTCGACGGTCGCGGCCTCGAGTAGTTCGTGGGGCACGGTCTTCATGTAGTTGCTGAGCACGAAGACACAGAATCCGGTCTGGAATGCGACGTGCACGATGATCAGTCCCCAGTAACTGTCGTACAGCGAGCCCGAGGAGCTCATCCAGTACGGAACCGGAATTGCGTTGTACAGCCGGAACAGTGGGGTCAGCAGTGTCTGCTGGGGTAGCAGATTTCCGGCGATGAACACCGCCAACATGAAGATGTTGAACTTCCAGCTGAACCGCGCCAGGATGAACGCCGCCATCGAGCCGAAGAACAGGATGAGCAGCACCGACGGAACGGTGATGATCAGCGAGTTGAGGAAGTAGTGCGGGATGCCGCCGATCTGCCACGAGTCGATGTAGTTGTCGAACGTGAAGCCGCCAACAGACAGGTAGCCGTTGAGCAGCACGTAGTCGTAGCTGCGGAACGAGTTGTACACCGCCCACGCCAGTGGAAACAGCCAGGCCAGTGCCATGACCGTCAGCAGCACGTATATCGCGATCTGCGCGGTGCCCGCGCGTCGACGATTGGCTACGGCCGCGCGATTGCGGGTCAGCGGATCGCGCTCGGGAGGTGCTGTGCGCGTGAGTGAAGTGGTCATCAGTCTTTGCTCCGAAGAACGATGGCGAGGTACAGGGCGATGAAGACGAGCGAGATGCCGAGCATGATGGTGGCCAGTGCCGAACCGAAGCCGATGCGGCTCGCCTCACCGACGACGTTGGCCGTCACGAGTGCCGAGATCAGCTCGAGTCCGTTGCGGCCCTTGTTGATCACCCACACCAGGTCGAAAGCGCGTAGCGCCTCGATGACGGTGATCACGATGATCAGCAGGTTGGTGTTCTTCATCAGCGGGAAGATGACGCTGAAGAACGTGCGAATCGGTCCGGCTCCGTCCATCACCGCGGCCTCGCGGACGGACGGGTCGATGGCCTTGAGGCCGGCCAAGTACAACAGCATGATGTAGCCGGTGTGCCGCCAGCCTGCTGCGACCATGACGGCCCAGATGTTGATGTCCGGATCGCCGAGCCAGTCGACGTCGGTACCGAGCAGGCTGTTGAGGACGCCGCCCTCGGTGGAGTAGATGAGCTGCCAGATGAAGCCGATGAGGGCCATCGACAGCACCACGGGGATGTAGAAGATGCTCTGGTAGAGCCGAGATCCCTTGAGGTTCTTGTCCAGCAGGATCGCCAGCAGGATGCCGATGACGGTGGGGACGAGGAACAGGAACACCAGCCACAGCACGTTGTTCTGCAACGCCTGCTGGAACGGTGGGTATGCCTGGACCGCGTCGACGTAGTTCTGGGTACCGATCCACTCGATACTCGACGTGCCGCCGATGCCGTCCCACCGTGCGAACGACAGGATCACCGTGAAGACCGTGGGGATCCAGACGAGTCCGATGACGATCATCGCGGGAACGCCGAGCATCATCGCGATGGTCCACTTCTCGCGAACACTGCGCCTGATCTTCGGCGACTTGACCCGTTCGGGTGCGGTCATGGCATTACCTGATCTCGACGTGGGTGAATGGTGTGGGGGCGAACGGGATTCATGTTCCGAACACCGCCGACTTCTGACGCTCGATGCTGCGGACCAATCCGTCGACGTCGTTGGGGTTGCCGATGAACTGTTGCAGGGCCGGGATCATGACGATCGACGCGAAATCGGGACGAGTGTCGCGGTCGAAGAACTGCGTGATCTCTCCGGCGTTCTGGACCAGGTCTGCCGACTTGCGGACCAGCGCAGGGAAATCCGACAGGTCGGCGTCTCGGTGTGCCGGGATGGCCTGCGGATCCTGCTTCGCGTAGGCGACGGCAGGTTCGGGGCCGGTGAGGAAGGTCAGCAGCTTCTCGGCACCGGGGCGATTGCGCGGATCGGCCCGCATCATGAAGCCGTCCATCGGGGCCTCGACCGCGGAACTGCCGATGGCGGAGTCGAGTTCGGGGAAGGGAAAGAAGTCGAGGTCGTCGCGGTCGGGTCCGGCGGGAAAGCTCTGTGCGACGAACATGCCGGCGACCAAGGACCCGACGCTCTTGTTGAGCAGCGCCGTCTGAGCGTCGGCGATCTTTCGACCCAGCGGTTGCGGCTGATGGAACGGCAGAAGCTCACGCCACGTGTCGAATACGGTGCGGACTCGATTGTCGGTCCAGCTGACGTCACCGGCCAACAGGGTGCGGTGGAAGTCGACTCCGTTGAGGCGCAGGTTCAGGTAGTCGAACGTCCCCATCGGCGGCCAGCCGTCACGCGCACCGAAGCCGATCGGGGTGACGCCGTCGGCCTGCATCTGCTTGCTCAGGGTGACCCACTGGTCGTAGGTCTTGGGTGGTTCGTACCCACGCTCGGCCCACAGGCTCGGCCGGTAGAACACTGCCCACGGGTAGTAGAAGAACGGAATCAGATACTGATTGCCGTCGGATCCGGTCGAGTTCTCCTTGAAGGAGTCGCTGTATCCGCCGCCGTTGCTCGCCCACACGCTCGAGACGTCCTCCACCAGACCCTTGTCTGCGAAGTACTTCATTCGATAGCCGCCCATCCAGGTGAACACGTCGTCGGGCGTGCCCTGGAGGTAGTTGTTGACGTTCTCCTGGAACGACGTCGAGTCGACGGTGTTGACGCGGATGTCGCCACCGGTCTGCTGCCGATACATGGCGACGACGTCCTCGACGCCGACCTTGGAGTTCTTGTCCGACAGCCGTGAGCCGAGCGTGATCGTGTTGGGATCGAGACTGCTCGAGCACGACGACAGCACGCCACCTGCGGTGATCGCACCCGCGGCGACGAGCGCAGACCTGAGGAAGTCGCGCCGAGACGGCTGCCAGGTACGCGGCCACTCGTGTGGGTTCATGAGAGTCCTTCGACGGAAAATATCGATAACGATCAGAAGTGAACATTCCGCTGTGCGTTCCGCGGTACTCGACTGACCGTTCGGGGTGATGCAGGTTACAGAAACACGACGCCACGGCGCCTGTCAAGCTCTTCGATGCCCGCTCACCAGCGTCAGTAAGAAAATGTTCATTCATGTTGACATCTGAGAACGTCTCGTTCATATTGTGAGCATGGACACAGCGCGACGCAGCACCTGGCCGACCCAGGGAATCTCCTTCGGGGGCGACTACAACCCCGAGCAGTGGCCCGAGGACGTCTGGCGACGCGACGTAGAACTCATGCACGAGGCCGGCGTCGACTTCGTGACCGTCGGCGTCTTCTCCTGGGCTCGTCTGCAGCCGACCGCCACGACGTGGGACTTCGAGTGGCTCGATCGCGTCATG
Source organism: Rhodococcus sp. IEGM 1370 (assembly GCF_033142325.1). Lineage (NCBI taxonomy): Bacteria > Bacillati > Actinomycetota > Actinomycetes > Mycobacteriales > Nocardiaceae > Rhodococcus > Rhodococcus sp. IEGM 1370. The sequence goes on from NZ_JAWLRY010000021.1 coordinate 52,883, forward strand.
GATCTGATGCACGAGGGCGATATTCGCGTCGACCTGGCCACGGCAACCGCGTCGCCCCCGCCGTGGTTGGCCACTGCGTACCCGCAGATGCGCCCGGTGGACGAGCGCGGTTACCGGTACGCCATCGGCAGCCGTCAGACGTGGAGCCCCAGTTCTGCCGTGTATCGCGAACATTCACTCGCGCTCGTCGAGAAGATGGCGCACCGCTACGGCGAGCACCCCGCGCTCGCGATGTGGCACGTCTCCAACGAACTCGGCTGCCACAATGCCCTGTGCTACTCCGCCGACAGCGCGCACGCGTTCCGGGAATGGCTCAGCGCCAGGTACATCGACCTCGAAACCCTCAACACCGCGTGGGGCACCGACTTCTGGAGCCAGCGCTACAGCGATTGGGACGAGATCGTTCCCCCGTCGGTGAGCACCACGTTCGGTAATCCCACGCACCAACTCGACTGGCGCCGTTTCTGCTCCGACGCACTCCTCGAGCAGTACCGCGCCGAGAAGGCAGTGCTGAACCGCATCACCCCTGACGTGCCGGTCACCACCAACTTCATGGTGGGTATGGGCCAGGGCCCCGCGCTCGCAGGCAACATGGACTACGCGTCCTGGGCTCCGGAACAGGACATCGTCTCCACCGACCACTACCTCGTCGGCCCTGAGACCGGCGACGGCGCAGCGCATCACAAGCTCTCGTTCTCGGCCGACCTCACACGCGGCGTTGCCGGCCGTCGACCCTGGTTGTTGATGGAGCATTCCACCAGCGCCGTCAACTGGCAGCACATCAACCGCGCCAAGGTGCCCGGTGAGATGATGCGGAACTCGCTGGCGCACATGGCACGTGGAGCAGACGGCATCGCCTACTTCCAGTTCCGCGCCTCCAAGGCCGGCGCGGAGAAGTTCCACTCCGCATTGGTGCCGCACGCGGGCGAGGACTCCGCCCGGTGGCGTGAGGTCGTCGAACTCGGTGCGGCACTGCGTCGCATGGCCCCGGTGGCAGGCAGCACCGTCGACGCTCGGGTCGCCGTGCTCTTCGACTGGGCCTCCCAGTGGGCGTGCGAGCAGGAGGGTCATCCGTCGATGGCGATGCAGCCCATGGAGATTGCCCGCCGCGCCCATCACGGGTTCACCTCCGCAGGCGTGACCTGCGATGTCGTCCCGTCGTCGACGGACCTGAGCGACTACGACGTGATCGTGGTTCCGGCCCTCTACCTGTGCAGTGACGAGACCGCTGCGCGGATTGCCGACGCGGCCGAGGCGGGTGCGCAGGTGCTCGTCACTGCTTTCTCGGGAATCGCCGACGAGGACGACCACGTGCGACTCGGCGGCTACCCGGGGGCCTTCCGAGAGTTGCTCGGAGTCCGCGTCGAAGAGTTCTTCCCGCTCGCCGAGGGCGAGACCCTGTCCCTCGACGACGAGACCGTCGGTGAGATCTGGAGTGAATATCTCACCGCATCCGAGGATGTCGATGTGCTGGCGCGCCACACCAGGGGCCATCTGCGCGGTGTTCCCGCGCTGACCAAGCGGACCGTCGGCACCGGCGCTGCCTGGTATGCGGCCACCGTTCCCGACGCGGCCGGCTGGGCCACGCTGGCCGACAAGCTCTGCGCTGGAGCCGGTATCGAGACTCGACGAGATCTGGGATCCGATGTGGAGGTCGTGCGGCGCTCGGCGGGGGAGCAGTCCTGGCTGTTCGTGCTCAATCACGGAAGTGACAAGGTGAGCGTGCCGGCCACCGGTACCGACCTGGTCAGCGGCGCACACGTCGACAGTGAGCTGATCGTGGCTGCCGGCGGTAGTGCAGTGATTGCCGAGAACAGCTGATGCTCGCCCATCAGCGTCAGCAGAAGATCCTCGACCAGGTGACCGCGCAGGGTGCGGTCAAGGTCGCCGACCTGGGTACTGCACTGTCGGTGTCGGACATGACCATTCGACGCGACATCAACGAATTGGTGGCTCGCGGTCTGGTCGAGCGGGTGCACGGCGGTGTCACGCTGCCACGATCGGCGAGCGTGTTCGAGCCGGGCTTCTCCGCGAAGTCCGAACTGGATCGAGATGCCAAGGCGGACATAGCCAAGGCCGCAGCGCGGTTCGTGCGGCCGGGGACCTCCATCGGCATCTCCGGCGGCACCACGACGCATGCGCTCGCTCAGGAACTACTCGACATCCCGGACATAACCGTCGTCACCAATTCGCTTCCCGTTGCCGAGGTCTTCCACACCGGGGGCCGAACGGATCAGACCGTCCTGCTCACCGGCGGACAACGCACGCCCTCCTATGCGCTGGTCGGACCACTCACCGTCAGCGCATTGCAGAGCATCCACCTGGACATGCTGTTCCTCGGAACGCACGGAGTGGACATCGAATCAGGGCTCACCTGCCCCAATCTGATGGAAGCGCAGACCAATCAGGCGCTGGTGGCATCGTCTCGACGCGTCATCGTGCTGGCCGACCACACCAAATGGGGTGTCCGCGCGCTCGCCAACACCATCCCGCTCTCCCGCGTCGACGTGTTCGTCACCGATGCCGGGCTCGACCCCGGCGTGCAGGACGCGTTGTCCGAGGTGGTCGACGACGTGGTGATCGCCGGACGGCCCGTCGACACGAACGAGGAACGAGTACTCGATGACCGCGCATGACGCCACGACGCACGCACTGCGCAAGACGTCGACCACTCTGGCCGACGGCCGCGAGCTGATCTACTACGACGACACCGAGCCGTACGTCTCCGGCGGAGCCACCCGAGACCTGGTCGATACCCGCGCTCTCTCACCGTCGATGTCGCAGTCGCAGATGCGATTCGACGTCCTCACGGGCGAATGGATCGTCATCGCGGCGCAGCGAATGGACCGCACGTTCCTGCCCCCGGCCGACGCGTCGCCGTTGGCACCGAGCCGCCCCGACAGGCCGGCGACAGAGATTCCAGCTGCGGACTACGACGTGGTGGTGTTCGAGAACCGGTTCCCATCACTGTCCGAAACTGCTGCACAACAGACGCTTCCGACAGAGGTGGAAGGCGAGGCGCTATGGCCGCTCGCGCCCGGCACCGGACGCTGCGAGGTGATCTGCTTCGCCAGTGATCCCGAGGCTTCCTTCGTCTCGCTGGAGCTCTCCCGCGTCCGCACCATCATCGACGTCTGGGCCGATCGCACAGCGGCTCTGTCGGCAATACCGGGCGTGCAGCAGGTGTTCTGCTTCGAGAACCGCGGCAAGGAAATCGGCGTCACACTGACGCATCCGCACGGTCAGATCTACGCCTACCCCTATCTTCCGCCTCGCACCGACGCCATGATGCGACAGTCGCGCACACACTTCGAGCGCACCGGCCGAGTGCTGCTGGCCGATGTACTCGCCGCCGAGCTGCGTTCGGGTCGACGCATCGTGGTCGACGCCGAACACTGGGTCGCGTACGTCCCGGCGGCGTCGCGCTGGCCCGTCGAGGTACATCTCGCTCCTCGTCGCGACGTCGCGGACCTCGCCGAGCTGAACGGTGCAGAGCGAGACGAACTGGCCGGGGTCTACCGCGAGCTGCTGCGCGGTGTCGATGCATTCTTCGAAGGCGTCGACGAAGTGCCGTACATCTCGGCGTGGCATCAGGCCCCCGTCGGAGCCGATCGCGAACTGGGACGTCTGCACCTGCAACTGTTTTCGATGATGCGCTCGCCGGGCAGGATGAAGTTTCTGGCCGGGTCGGAATCGGCGATGGGTGCGTGGGTCAACGACACCACGCCCGAGCGGATCGCCGATCGCCTGCGCGAGGTGCTGGCATGAATTGGCTCGAGGTTGTGCCCGAGGAGGATCTCGCCGACGGTGCTGCGGCGTTGTTCCGCAGTGCATTCGGCGGCGAACCCGACGGCGTCTGGGTCGCTCCCGGACGCGTCAATCTCATCGGTGAGCACATCGATTACGCAGGCGGACTGGTGTTGCCGTTCGCGCTGCCGTACGCAACCGCAGTCGCTGTACGGCGCCGCGAGGACACCACGATGCGTGCCGTGTCCACACACACCGACGAGCCGTGGACCGGTGAGCTCGGCGACATCGGGCCGGGCACGCCGTCGGGCTGGGCCGCCTACGTTGCGGGCGTGTCCTGGGCATTGCGGGAACACGGGGTTCGCGGAGCCGATGTTGCCGTGCACTCCTCGGTACCGGTGGGCTCGGGCCTGTCGAGTTCGGCGGCCCTCGAATGCTCGTTCGCGCTGGCGCTCGACGACCTCTTCGATCTGCAGGTCGATCGGAAAGTGTTGATCGACGCCAGTATTTGGGCCGAGAACGAGATCGCCGGTGCGTCGACCGGCGGCATGGATCAGAACATCGCGATGTCGGCCCAGTCGGGACATGCGCTGCTACTCGACTGTCTCGACGGTTCGACGCGTCAGATTCCCCTCGATCTCGCCGCGTCGGGAACTCGGTTGCTGGTGATCGACACCAACGCGCCGCATCGGTTGGTCGACGGCCAGTACGGGGAACGCCGGAAGGCGCTGGACACCGCGTACGCCGAATTGGGGGTGACGACGCTGCGCGGTCTCGATCTGGACAAGGCGGTATCGGGACTCGTCGACGACACCCTGATCGCGCGAGTTCGCCACGTGATCAGCGAAATTCGCCGAGTCGAACAGTCTGCCGAACTGCTCGACCGCGGCGCCGCAGGAGTCGAACTCGGTGAGTTGATGACGGCCTCGCACGCGTCCTTGCGAGACGACTACGAGGTCAGCTCACCGGAGCTGGACAGTGCGGTCGATGCGTCGCTGCGCGCGGGTGCATACGGGGCCCGGATGACCGGCGGGGGATTCGGCGGCTCTGCCATTGCGCTGGTTCCCTCGGAGCTGGTCCAGGCTGTGGTGGACGAGATCGCCACCGGTGCAGCACGATCCGGGCTGCCGGAACCCACTTTTCTGACTGCCGAGCCCTCCGGCTCCGCGCATCGATTCTTCTAACCTCTACAAAGGAGCACTCCCATGGCACAGGTCACGTACGAAGGAGCGACCAAGCTCTATCCGGGATCGGACGTCGCGGCGGTCGAATCGTTGGACCTCGCCATCGAGGACGGCGAGTTTCTGGTTCTCGTCGGTCCGTCCGGCTGCGGAAAGTCCACCTCGTTGCGCATGCTTGCCGGGCTCGAGGACGTCGACTACGGTGCCATCAAGATCGGCGATCGCGACGTCACGTCGCTGGCACCGAAGGAACGCGACATCGCGATGGTGTTCCAGAACTACGCGCTGTACCCGCACATGACCGTCGCCAAGAACATGGGCTTCGCACTGCAGATCGCCGGCATGGACAAGGCCGAAGTGGGCCGACGCGTCGAGGAAGCGGCGAAGATACTCGACCTCACCGACTACCTCGGCCGTAAACCCAAGGCGCTCTCCGGCGGTCAGCGTCAGCGCGTCGCGATGGGCCGCGCGATCGTGCGGAACCCGCAGGTGTTCCTCATGGACGAGCCGCTGTCCAACCTCGACGCCAAGCTCCGCGTTCAGACTCGCACGCAGATTTCGTTGTTGCAGCGCAGGCTCGGCACCACCACGGTGTACGTCACCCACGATCAGGTCGAGGCCATGACGATGGGTGATCGTGTGGCGATCATGAAAGCCGGTGTGCTGCAGCAGTGTGCCAGCCCGAAGGAGCTGTACGAGCGCCCGGTCAACGCATTCGTCGCCGGGTTCATCGGCTCTCCCGCGATGAATCTGTTCGAGGTCGACGTGGTCGCCGGAGCCGCGAAGCTGGGCTCGCTGTCGGTCCCCATCGAGCGTGCCATCGCCGACCGGATCGACGGCAGCCGCGTCACGATGGGCGTGCGACCGGAAGCCTGGACGCTCTCCGAGTCCGGTACCGACATCGTCGTCGACGTCGTCGAGGAACTCGGAGCGGACGCCTACATCTACGGCCGGACCGTCGAGGACGCGTCGAATCTCGGCACCGTCGGGGCACAGATCATCGCGCGCATCCCCGATATCGCAACCCCGTCGCAGGGCGATGTCCTCCGAATCGCCCCACGCGCGGAGTCCGCTCACTACTTCTCGACGACAACAGGATTGAACCTGCGCCCCTAGGGCCACCTCTCGCTTCTCAACGGCTGTTGCGTTAGTCTCCTCGGCGGGGTGAGTCCGATCTGCACCAATTGCGGATCCACTATTTTTCCGGGGGATACGAAGTGTCGAAGAAGTGGTTGCGCGGCGTCGTGGTGTCTGCGGTGGCGGTCGCGTTGTGTCCGATCGCTACGGCCTCGGCGGATTCTGCGCCGAGTCCGGCACCAGCGACCATCATGGGGTCCATCGACAACGGGCCGGGTCACTTCAGCGTTTTCCGTACCGTCGACAGCGGCCAGCGTCCGACCGCGGAGGACAACGCGGCGTGCAACGACTACTTCGGCTCTCCGCGTTCTATGACCGTTGTCGAGCGCCTCGACGCACGGATGTACACCTTCACCAACGACCCGTCGACGGGCTTCTTGCAGAACCCGACGGCTCAGAACGTCGGACCGATCTACGTGTGCGCCGGGCCGATCATCGACGGCCAGGCCTTCCTCGACCAGTGGGGCGCACTGACAGCCCCCGGACTGGGCGAGTTGTCGATGTATGGGCCGTGCGGGATCGAGTTCATGATCGGGTTGCCCGGTCGCGCGGCCGTCGATTGTGTTCTGCGAGTGAACCCCAACGATTCCGGGGTCATCGACGGTGTCGCGACCAGCAACTCGATCGCCAACCCGCTTCGCCTGCCGGACGGACGCACCGGCTCGCTGTGGACGCTCTACACACTCGGTGAAGGGACCGCTCCCGTTCCGGAACCCGTTGCGGGAACAGCGCAACCGACCGGTTCCGTGAAGTACAGCGTCGGGCGCGAGGTGAACTCGGTCTCGACCGGAAGCACTCCCGCATGCCCGGGTGGAGTGCGCACGACGGAGATTCACGCGGTGTCGGTGGACGCCGCCACCGGCGCGGCATCGACCGAGCCCTCCGCAGACGTCGCAGCCACCGCATCGATCTGCTACCAGAACCCGTCGTCTCCCGATTTCGGCGCGTCGTTGAGCATCACGAGCTACGGTGTGACGCCTGCGCTCACGGCCACGTCCATCGGACAGTGCCGTCGTATCGATCTGCCGATCGAACCGGGCACCGTGCAGCAGTCCTGCGGCTTCACCTTGCCACCGCAGCCTGCTCTCGGCCTGACCGGCGGCCAGGTGACACTCAACGGTTTGGTTCCGACGAACGATGCTGCAGGATCGGCCAATTCGGCCATCTGGACCACCTCGTTCCTCGGTTCCATCACCCCTCGATGAGCGGACGTCGGATCGGGGTGCGCCTCGATCCGGTGCTACCGTCGGCCGGTGCACCTCGTCGTTCCCTCCGATGACTTCGCCGCCGCCTGGCGGGAGGCTCATGCAGAGTGGGGGCCTGGGTTCCACGAGGACGGCTTCGGGCTGACGGCCGACGACGATGTCGAGTCGGCACAGGGCTTTTCGGACTGGGTCGAGCGGCTTCGGGTCGACGCCGAGTGCACGTACCGCTGGATCGTGCAGGGCGAACGCGTAGTGGGCGGCATCGCACTCAGACACGACAGCCATGAACTCGCCGACCGTCTCGGGCACCTCGGCTACGGGGTTCGACCGTCCGAACGAGGTCGGGGAGTTGCCTCCTGGGCGGTTCGCGAGATGCTGAGGTTCGCCGCACAACTGGGCATGACCCGGGTAACGGCGGTATGCGACGTGGACAACGCGGCCTCGATCGCGACGCTGGAGCGAGCAGGAGGCGTACGTGTCGACTTCATCGGGTCGGCGGTTCGCTTCTCGATTCCCGTGTCCTGAAGAATCGGGTGCAGCTGACCGCGCTCACCGCGGTCCAGTGCACCCGATTTTGTTCTCTTGACCCTCACACTGTGTGAGACGAGAACCTCGGAGGGTCATGTTCAGCATTGGAGAGTTCGCATCGATCGGCCGGGTGTCGGTTCGGATGCTTCGGCATTACGACGAGATCGGGCTGTTGACGCCGGCACGGGTGGATCCGTTCACGGGCTATCGCTCGTACGACGGTTCGCAGTTCGAGGTTCTGGGACGCGTTCTCATGTTCAAGGACCTCGGGTTCAGGCTCGACGAGGTGACGCAGATCGTGCACGGACAGGTCGATGATGATCGGCTACGCGAGATGCTCGCCGCGAAGCGTGATGATGTCGCGCGTCGACTCGATCTCGATGCCGCTCGTCTGCGTCGCATCGATGCGCGGCTCTCCCACACCGAAGGGATTTCGATGATCACCGTGGACACCAAGTCGTTGCCACCCACCCGTGTTGCTCTCGTCACCGATACCGCGGCCGGGTTCGGGCCCGAGAACATCGGTCCGGTCATCGGCCCGATGTACGCCCGACTCGCCCAGACGCTCGCTGGGCACGGCGTGACGTTCGGGCCGTCGTCGATCGCCATGTACGAGGCCGTCGACGACGGGGACGGCAGCGGCATCACCGTGCATGCCGCATTCGAGGTGACACCTGAGGTCGTTTCGGGTGAGGGCTTCGAGGTTCGTGCGCTTCCGCCCGTCGAACTCGCGGTGACCACCGTTCACCACGGTTCGATGGCCACGATCGGTGAGACCTGGGAACAGTTCATGGCGTGGATCGAGGCCAACGGCTACGAACTCTCGGGTGTCTGCCGCGAGTACTACCTGGTATCGGAGCCGCAGCCGCAGGAGAACTGGGTCACCGAGCTGCAGCAGCCGGTCGTTCGACGTCAGGACGCCTGAGCGAACTCCACGAGAGCGGTGCACTGGCAGCCGCCGGTGACCTCCTCGCATTCGAGCACCAGGAAGTGGCGGACGTACTCGAGGTCCACGCAGTCCGGCTCCGTGCACTCCGCACCGCCGACCGCGTGGATCACGAGTGTGCCGTGGCAGGTATCGAAGCGTGCGGACATGCGAATCCCTTTCTGTCGTATCTCTCTACATCCTTGATATCACCGGGCTCCGACAAGTTCGGGAGAAGACGACCGTGTTCGACGCCTGAGCTGGGTCGCGATCATGATCGTCAGAGCCGGAATCCAGGCGTATCCCAGGGCGGTCCTGATGATGGTTCGGTCGCCCAGCCACGCTCCGGCCGACACCAGTACACCTGCCCACACGACAGCGGCCAGCAGGCTGAGCACCACGTATTCGCGATGCCGCAGTGAGGAGGTCGCGACGAGTCGGGGCGTGATGGTGCGGACACCCCCGATGAGGTGACCGGCAGTGGCGACAGCGCGTGGTCGTGATCGTGCGTGTGTGGCCAGCCCGTGGACAACCCTGATCACCGCGGCAGGCAGCGCCGACTCTGCACGCCCGAGACCCAACACCGTGCCGGTGCGGCGACCGTGCCAGAACGCCCACTGCGCCCCGAGGCTCGACGCGACCGCGGCGGTGACGACGGCAGGGAGCCACGGTACGACGCCGATCGACGTCAGCACCCCGAGCGTGATCGGGACGCTGTTTCCTGGTGTGAAGAGACCGAGCAACGACGCGGACTCGAACGCCAGCAGCACGAATACGACGGCGAAGACGACCCATACGGGCACGGACGACAACCGGTCCACATCGAGGATGTTCAGGTTCATACTTGTCGAATCTGGTCGACCGTGGCACGGAAAACACCACGATCGACCCACGGATCGACGGTAGGGCCAGCCCTACCTCGGGCCGTGGGTTCACACTGCGGACAAGCCGACGACACCCGACTTAGGCTGATCCGCATGAACGAGGCTCTACCGATTCCCGTGAATCCACTCAGGGCGTGGATATCGCCGCACTGGTGGCTTGCGGTGGCGTCGTTGCTGGCATCGACGGTCGCCGGGCTGGGCGGTTGGATGATCCTGGGTCTGCTGATTCTGGCGGTGTGCGCACTGCCGTTTGCGCTCAGCGGTGTGCTCGTCTTCGCGCTGACGATAGTGGCGCTCAAGTGGATGGACCGTGCAGCGCGTGCCGGAATCGGTTTCACCGGTGGAATTGCCATCGAGGGCCCCGAAGTGACCGTGTACCCGACCAGTTGGCGCAAGTTCGTCTGGTGCCTCCGCGACATCGGATTGTGGAAGTCGTTGTGCTACTGGCTCATCCGCATTCCGGTATCGGCTGTTCTGCTGTTCTTGCTGCCGGCGCTCTTCGTGGCCCTGCCGGTTCTCGCGCTGGCCCCGGTCGCCTGGATCGTGACGAATCCGGTCGCCAATCAGCTCGAAATCGGCGAGCGGGTGGGCTATCCGTTCGTCGCGTTGGTCGGCTTCGCATCCTTGGTGACCTTCGTTGCGGGGGTGCCGCTGCTGCTCACCGCCCTGGCGCGACTCGACTGGTGGAGTGCCGCAGCCCTTCTGGGTCGATCGGAGTCCAGTAGGAGAGTGGACGAATTGACGGTGAGTCGAGCTCGTGTCGTCGACGCTGCGGATGCCGAACGCCGTCGTATCGAACGCGATCTGCACGACGGGGCCCAGCAGCGTCTCGTCTCGGTGGCAATGTCACTGGGGCAGGCGAAGTCGCGCGTCTCTGCGAGCGAGGACGCGGTGTTGAAGGAATTGCTGGACGACGCACATCGAGAAGCAAAGAACGCGATCGGCGAGATCCGCACCCTCACACGCGGTCTGCATCCGCCGATCCTGACAGACCGTGGACTCGACGCCGCATTGTCGTCCGTCGCGGCGTTGTGCACGGTACCGGTGACGTTCCGGATAGACCCGGCCCTATCCGGTGATCGACGCCCGGACGCCACCGTCGAGTCGACGGTCTACTTCGTCGTCTCGGAGGCCCTGACCAACGTCAGCAAGCACGCGAAGGCAAACCACGTCCGTGTGGACGTCGCGAGAGTCGAGTCCGCAGTGCGGGTGACGGTGGTCGACGACGGATGTGGCGGAGCGCATCCGGCACCGGGAGGCGGCCTGGCCGGGCTCGAGGACAGGCTCAGCGGAATCGACGGAACCCTGTCCATCACGTCGCCGTCCGGTGGCCCGACGCGGCTCGAGGTGAGCATCCCGTGCGAGTGATCATCGCCGACGATTCGGTTCTGTTGCGAGAGGGAGTCGCTCGCCTGCTGACCGATGCCGGAGCCGACGTGATCGGCAAGGTGGCCGACGCGTCGGAACTGCTCGCGGCCATGTCCGCTGCCGATCCGCTTCCCGATGTCTGCGTGATCGACGTACGCATGCCTCCCACCTTCCTGGACGAAGGTCTGCGCGCAGCGCTGGTCATTCGCCAACGGTGGCCCGTTGTAGGGGTTCTCGTGCTCTCGCAGTACGTGGAGGAACGGTACGCGGCCGAGCTCATCCGGCAGAGCACGGACGGCGTCGGCTACCTGTTGAAGGACCGGGTAGCCGACGTGGACGAATTCGCCGATGCTGTGCGGACCGTTGCCACCGGCGGCACGGTCATCGATCCAGAAGTGGTGCAGCAGATCCTGGCTCGGGCCCCACGATCGGATCCACTCGACTCGCTGACCCCGCGCGAGCGGGAAGTGTTGACCGCCATGGCCGAAGGCAAGTCGAACGCCGGAATTGCCGCTGCTCTGGTGGTCGGTCAAGCAGCCGTGGAGAAGCACATCGGAAACATTTTCGCCAAGCTCGGGCTGCTCGGCGACAGCGCCGATCACCGCCGTGTCATGGCCGTCCTGCGATATCTGGGAGCGATCCAGTGAGAAAAGTTCTGTGGCGCACTGCTGTCGCCGTGTCGGTTGCCGTCGTAGCGGTCGGTACCGCAGGAGCGGCCACGACGGCCACCCTCGCCGTCGGCTTCACCACCCCGAAGATGCACTCTTTCGATTACTCTGCCGATACGACGATCGCCGGAAATAATCTTTCCGTCACAACGAGATTCGCCAAGGTGTCGGTGTCCATGAGCCCCGACTCGGAGTTGCACGTACGGGCCGACGGCTCGTACCGAGGAGATACTCCGACGGTCGACATCAGCGAGGACGGCTCGACGATCGCTGTGGAGTGTTCCTACCGCAAGCGAGGCAGCTGCGACATCGGCCTCGAACTACGGATACCCGCCGGCTTGATTGTCGACATCGACGCAGCAGCAGGCGACGTGGAGCTCTCCGACGTGGACGCGCAGGCATCGGTGTCCACGTCCGCGGGATCCGTGACAGCTCGGGGATCTGCCGGAACCCTGGACATCACCACCGGATTCGGTGACGTCGACATCACCGACGCGGCTGTGTCGACAGTCGAGGTGGATACGACATTCGGTCGGGTCGCCCTGGATTCGAGGGTGCCACCGGACTCGGTCCGCGTACAGAACATGCAGGGCGACAGCATGATCGAACTACCGGCGGCCGATTTCTACGACGTCGAGGCGACGTCGGAGAAGGGCGATGTCGACATCGACGTCGTCGACGATCCGAATTCCCCGAGGTCGGTGTCGATCACCAGTGAAGACGGCCAAATTTCGGTGCAGCGGAGATAGTTTCGGTCAGCGACTTACCTGTTCAATGACTCCGACGCCATGCGCTGAACGATCTGACCGAGGACGTGGTGGGACGCACCAGCCACGGCCACGGATGCAACTCGACCGGGGCCACGGCGTCGGCGATGCGGGAGAAGCCGGGAACGGGCGCCCAGGTGGTGGCCAAGGGGGCGCCCGGAGAGTTCGTCGGCCACTCGACCGCGGCGCACCTCCAACGGGCGGGTCGACGCGATCTCACCGAGCGTCTCGGCAAGAAAGACCAGCCTTTTGCCGGAGAGCCGCAGTTTCCGCAGGAGTGGTTCGTCGAACACGAACACGGCAGGTCGGTCGGTATCCGCAGCCGAGGCGGGGTCTGCGGTTCCGAGAGATTCGGCTGTCAGCCAGACTTGTTCCGCACCTTGTCCTTCCACGTTTGCAGGACCGGCGGGAATCGGCGCCTTGTTCAGATCCGGGCCGTCGACCGCGGGGCCGAGATCGTCATCGGGCCAATTCTCGATGGGGCACGCATCTTTCAGTGCGCAGTTGCCGCACAGGGACGGTGCTCGCTTGTTCACCTGCCATCGACTGAAGCCGTACACTTTGCCGCTTCCGGTGCCGACGGTCCACTGCCAGCCGAGGCGATTGGCTGCGCGAGAGCCGTCGAGTAGGTGGGCGAACATCTCGTCCTCGCCATCGCGCCACGTCGCACCGGCGCGGACTGCCCACTGGGACGCCAGCCACATGCGAGTTTGATTGACGAGCCAGCCGTCGTCGTGCAATTCACCGACCACCGAGGACATGCAGTTCATCTCCTCGGGCCACGGCTGCGCGGTCCAGCCCTGCGGACGCGGCTGCTCACGGCGGAGCGAACGGCCGAGATCCGTTCCGACCCGTGCATAGAGGTGGCGAGCATATTCCTGCCACATCAATTCGTCGCGGTAGCGGGAACGGTCGCGGGAGGGAGCGTCGGCGACCGCGTCCCACACTTCGCGCAGCGTCAGCAGCCCGTGGCGGATGTACGGCGACATGCGACTCGCACCTCGGCGGTTCACCGGGAGAACGGTGCTTCGATCGCGGGCATAGCCGGTGATGTCGAGTCCGGCCAGCGCGCTATCGGCAGCGGACTGCCCACCTGGAATGGCACCGGCGGTGACCCCGTCCGCCCCCTCGCGAGCCAGATCGCCCAGGTGCTCGGCAACCCAGGCGACGACGTCATCGGTGGCGGCGCCATCGGCGATGGACGGGGGAGGAGGTAGCTCGGACATGCCGTCGGACTTCCCCGTCGGGAGGAAAGGGAAACGCGGGGGTCAGGGTCGCGGCAGGCGTCGATGAAGCAGGTTCGATGTCGTTCTTGTCGCCGCCCTACCCTGGTGAGGTACGGACGAGACGACGGCGGGCGTGTCCGCGGTGGCGCGGGCGGCATCGTGCGCTTGCATCGCAGCGCTGTTACCCCGACCGAGAACGGGTGAGGAGATCTTTCGGGCTGCCGCCTGCCCGCATGCCGGACACGGCACCTCGGAGGGCACGTCGGCCATGGAGAATCGCTGCTCGACGGGGGCGCAACGCTGTGCGCAGCGGAAGCTGTAGGTGGGCACGTATCCGAGGGTAGCGTTAGATGTCGCATCAGCGACGTTCCGGCACAACGTCATACAAGATTTACATGCCATATGCGGCCGGATGCACCACGACGGTGCAATGATCGAGGCAGGGGAATCCGCGCAACCGGAGGTGTCCAGTGCCCGAACTGCTGTTTCCGCTCGACTCGACGAAGAGTTTCACCGAACAGGAGATCGTCGGCCACAACCGATGGCATCCCGACATTCCGGCGGCGGTCACGGTCAAACCCGGCACATCTTTTCGGGCCCACTGCCGCGAATGGTTCGACGGGGCCATCCACAACGACGATTCCGCCGAGGACATTCTGAATGCGCCGCTCAACAACGTGCACACACTGTCCGGGCCGTTCCACATCGAGGGAGCCGAGCCCGGCGACCTGTTGATCGTCGACATCCTGGACGTAGGGCCGATCCCGCAGGAGGATTCGGGTCCGCTGGCCGGTCAGGGCTGGGGTTACACGGGAATCTTCGCCAAGGAGAACGGCGGTGGGTTCCTCACCGATCGATTCCCCGACGCGTACAAGGCAATCTGGGATTTCTCGGGGCAGACCACCACATCTCGTCACGTTCCGCACGTGAAGTACACCGGCATCACCCATCCCGGCCTCATGGGGACCGCGCCCTCGGCGCAGTTGTTGGCGAAGTGGAACGCCCGTGAAGGTGCCTTGATCGCTACCGACCCCAATCGTGTTCCGCCACTGGCACTTGCCCCAGAACTCGACGGGGCAATTCTCGGATCACTGAGCGGCGACGAATTCTCCCGTGTCGCAGGTGAAGCCGCGCGCACGGCACCGCCCCGCGAGAACGGCGGAAATCAGGACATCAAGAACCTCACCAAGGGCACTCGCGTCTTCTATCCGGTGTTCGTGCCGGGGGCGAAATTGTCTTTCGGAGACCTGCACTTCTCGCAGGGAGACGGAGAGATCACGTTCTGTGGCGCCATCGAGATGGGCGGCTTCATGGACCTGCACGTCGACCTGATCAAGGGTGGCATGGAGACCTACGGGGTGAGCGAAAACGCGATTTTCATGCCCGGCAACACGGCACCGCAGTACTCGGAATGGATTGCCTTCTCGGGCATTTCGGTGACCGTCGACGGTGAGCAGAAGTATCTGGACTCCGACCTGTCGTACCAGAACGCATGCATGCACGCGATCGACTACCTCACCAAGTTCGGCTACAGCCCCGAGCAGGCGTACCTGTTGCTGGGTTCGGCCCCGATCGAAGGACGCCTGTCCGGGGTGGTGGACATCCCCAATTCCTGTGCCACCGTGTACATCCCCACCGCGATCTTCGACTTCCCGATAGCGCCCTCCGCCAGCGGACCATTCCAAATCGACCCGGGAATGGGAGCGCCGAGAGCGCAGTTCTGACGCAGCGCGGTGGTCGAGATTTGCCGCCGAATGGCTAGTGGCTCTCGTCGTAGCCGGCAGTGATGTTCTGATTGACGCGGACCGGCCGGGACTCGACTTCGGCGAGCGCAAGGATGTCCGAGACCGTCTCTGTGCTGCCACCGAGATACGCGCAGGGGAAGTCGAAGTGCTGAGCCACGCACCATGTGTGATCGCTGGGCCACCACAGGTTCGGTGACAATCGTTCGAGTGTGTCGGTTGCGCGTGAGACCGGTCCCTTCAACAGAAAATAGTTGTAGCCGGCGATGGCTGCGGTCGGTGCCGTCGCGCGAATGTCGTCGAGTGCGGTGTTGCCTTCCCAGACGGCGAACCAGCACTCGTCCGGCGTTGTCGTGTGTCGAGTCAGTACGGTGCTGACGGATTCCAGCTGATCACGCCAGGGTGCAACGGTTTTCGACGATGCATGCTGGGTCGTGCTGGCACGTACGGGATACAGGACACGGGCAAAGGCGTCGAACGCAGTGGGGACCAGCGAGCCCACTGTGATTGTGGCGAGGCCGTCGAGGTTGTAGTCCACCCACTGCGCTTCCGAGACATTCTGCTGCAGATCGTCGTTCGACCATTCCGGGCGATACGTGCTCGATGCCATAGCCCTCACGCTACCGACATCGAGTGCGCCCGCTGACAGGTTGAGCCACCACCTGCCAGGCGAATTGTTCAAGCCAGGATCGTTCAGCTCCGAATGCCGATCATGCGGTTCGGATGGCTCACGTCAGTTCCTACCACCGTGACTGCGTAGATGATGGGCGGAGCCGTCGACAGTCGTCTTGCCCTGTTCGTAAATCTGTTCGAAAACTTGTCGGTGGGTCGCGGTAGATTTTGTTCATGCTTTCGGGGGACGGCGGATCAGGGGTGGACGGCATCGATGTGGTGCCGCCTGCCCCTGACGTGTCCGATCCCGACTTGTCGGCATTGGTGGAGCGGGTCGAGTCCGTGGTTGCGGAGTTGGCGGAGCAGGCGTCGGCGTCGTGGACGAACGCCGACCGGCGTGCGGTGATCCAACGCATGGAGATGCTGACACGGTCGCTGACCGCGTACTCGTACACCTGGCTCAACGAGCTGGTCTCTCAGCACGGCCTCGACGTATATCCGGGCTCGGTCCCGTCCTCGGTGGCGTGGATGCTGCGGATCACCCCACGGGCAGCGGGTGCTCGGGTACGACTGGCTGCGGAGTTGGGGGATCGCACCTCGTTCTCCGGTGAAGTTCTGCCGCCGTTGCTGCCGCACACCGCCGAAGCATTACGGGCCGGGCTGCTCGATGCCAAGCATGTGCAGATGATTCGCGAGTTCTTTCGCCATCTGCCCAAGGACGTCGATCCGCAGACCCGCGATCTCGCCGAAGAGCAGTTGGTGGGTTACGCATCGACTAGACGCCCCGACGACTTCGCACCGTTGGTAGCGTCACTGGATTCGATCCTCAACCCCGACGGCGATCACGACGACGATGAAGACGAAGACGAGGACGGAAAACCGAAGCCGCGCAAACGTAGGGATGCGTTCTTCTATCTCGGCGAGCAAGGTGCCGACGGTATGTCGGAAGGCAACTTCTGCGTCGACCCCGAACTACGCGCCTACCTCGAAGCCCTGTTCTCGAAAGCCGCGAAGCCTGGCATGTACAACCCCGCCGACGGCAAACCGATCGTCGACGACGACACCGGAAGCGACGAGGACGACCACACCTCGGGCGAGGATGCCCACGCACGACCGCAGCCCGGGACCACGCCCCGCGAAGCAGGGGCGAGTGATGCAGGATCGGGGGACTCCAATTCCGAGACACCACCGCTACCTGAGCGTAAAGACGGGTGGCGACGTGATGCGGGACTCTGGAACGACGGTCCATGTGGCTGTGACGGCCATTGCGGTGACGGCCATTGTGGTGACGACGACTGCGGTCACGACGACTGCGGTCACGACGAGTGCGGAGGCGGCATCGAATGCGGTTGCGGTACAGGCTCTGACGACACCTCCTCCGACGGCACCTCCTCCGACGGCCCTGCTGCCAGGCGTACCGCTGCCGGGCACGGCGATACCGAGAGCAGTGAGGCACGGGCCGAGGCGGCGGCGTCAACGCGCGAGGCCGCAGCCCAGCGTGACATCCGCACCCAGAACGAACGTCGTCACGACGCCCTGAAACTGGCACTCCGGCACACCCTCGCCTCCGGGACCCTCGGCACCCACCGCGGCCTGCCCGTCACCGCCATCGTCACCATGACCCTGAAGGATCTGGAAGCCGGCTGCGGCTACGCCATGACCGGTACCGGATCCCGCGTCTCGATCCGCGACGCCATCCGCATGGCTTCCCACGCCCACCACTATCTGACCATCTTCGACGACGACGGCAGAGCCCTCTATCTGGGCCGTTCCAAACGCATCGCCTCCGCCGATCAGAGGATCGTGCTCATCGCCCGAGACCGTGGCTGCAGCTTCCCGTCCTGCACCCGCCCCGCAACCTGGTGCCAAGCCCACCACCTCACCGATTGGATAGACGGCGGCAACACCGACATCGACGGATTGACCTTCGGCTGCGACATGCACCACGCACTCGTCGGCACCGGACCAGGAAAGTG
>NZ_JAWLRY010000022.1:0-70760 GCF_033142325.1 Rhodococcus sp. IEGM 1370
GGGTATTTGCGAGGTGCTCCCATGATCTGGTGATCCTTCCGGGTAATCGATGTCTCCATCAAACCCGGGGCACTTCAACGCGGCGTCAGCTCGAACGCGTTGCCCAAAGAACACTGACTTCGTTGGGTCCGGTGCAGTCGATCGCAGGCTGATATGCCAACCGTCTCTCGATCGTTCCTATTCAGGCGAGATGTGCAGAATGCGATCAGCGGGACAGGGAGGTTAAGAACGCAGGGCCGGTGGCAACCAGCTGGGCCATTCGGCCTGTCCTACGAGGTGACCGCGATCGAACCGCGCAATCGTGCGGAATGGGCGTCGCGCTGATGAATTGTCGTACACCTGAGCGCGATCCACCATCTCGACCGCAGAGCGAAGGAGAGGCCACAACCGGTCGTAACGTTCGCGAATTTTCGCCTCCGGGACCGAATGACCGCCTTGATCGACACGGTTTTTTACTCGGGCCACAGCCGTTTCGACGGGAATTGTGATGACGTGCAGCGTCACCAAATAGCCTGCACTGACGGCAGACTGGACCAGTTCGACCTTGGACTCGTGCGAGAAGACGGTCTCGGTGACGAACGACGATCGTGCCGAGAGGAATTCCGCACGCAGCTCGGCAGCAACTTTCGACGCATCGTAGGCGTGCGCAGACTCGTCGCCGGGCCATCGATCGTGCGCGATCTCGTCGGCATTGACGAACGGAAGATGCGTGACGGGTGACAGTACGCGCGCGTTGAACGTGCTCTTGCCGGCACCATTGGGTCCAGCGAGTAGATGAAGTACCGGGTCCGAAATCGGTGTTGTCACGATGGGCTGTCTCGGGAGCGCGCTCTATCGATGGTTGCTCCACTCGACGTTGCCGTCCTCGTCCGACTCGACGTACGAGCGACCTTCTGCAGTGAATTCACTCTCGAAGTCGAGCGACTCCGTCACCGATTCGATCTGTTCTGTCCACTCCGCGCGAACGACGGCCTGCCTGTGCGGCGTCAGGTCGTCATAGAGCGCCTTACCTGCGAGCACATCGGCAATATCGCGTGCCGAGACTCGATGTGAAAGCTCCATCTCACGGCCGATCAATGCCCAGTGGGCAATCTGTTGGGCGGCACTTCGGCTTGCAGCAGATCCGGCCACTTTTGCCGCATCGTAGAGTTCGTCGTCGATACGTAGAGACGAGGTGGTGCCCATGTGATGTCCTATCGCCGCAGCAGTACCGCCAGTGTAGCAATCTGCCACAACGCTCTACTGGGTCTCGCGAGCAACGAGGTCCGACGAGTCCCCGTCACGCGCCGTTCAGCGCACCGAGCAGCCCGGTGAAGGTAGCCCCACCCGTCAGGCCAGGACTGTCGCGAACTGTTCGAGGAAGTAGTCGACTTCCGCCGCCTCGATGCTCAACGGCGGTCTGATTTTCAGGGTATTTCCGTACAGACCGGTGGCCGAGATCAGCACCCCGCGTTTCTTCATGGCGTTGACCACGCGCAATGCCTCGGCCGGATCCGGTTGACCTGCAGGGCCGATGAATTCGACTCCGACGAACAATCCCGCACCCCGGACGTCCCCGATGGAATCGACGCGATCAGCGACCGTGCGCAGGCCTGCCAGCATGCGCTCACCCATCGCGGCGGAGTTTGACACCAGGTCCTCGTCTTGTATCACATCGAGTACCGCCTGCGCCGCAGAGATTGTCACGGGATTGCCGCCGAAAGTGTTGAAATAGCGCAGGTCTCGTCCGAACTGCTCGGCCAGTGAACTCTGCATGACCAGTCCGGCGATGGGCATGCCGTTGCCCATCGGTTTGCCCATCGTGACGATGTCGGGCAGCAATCCGTGCCGCTCGAAGCCCCACATCGATGCGCCCAGCCGGCCGAAGCCTGGCTGCACCTCGTCGGCGATCAACATCCCACCCGCTGCGTGAACGACATCTGCCGCAGGCTTCAGGAAGGGTGTCGGCTCCGGCAAGACCCCATCGGACGCGAAGATCGAGTCGATGAGCAGAGCCGCGATACCGATACCGGACGCGGCAAGGTCGTCGATCTGCGCCTGCACCTGCTCGGCGAACCACGTCCCCAGATCGCCCACGACCCGGTACGCATCCGGTGCCGGAACCGTCCGCAACCACGGAGCGTCGCGAACGGACGCCGGACCCATCGACGGCGAACATGCCGCCACATCCACCGTCCCTCCGTGATAAGCACTTTCGGTGACGATGATGCCCTGACCGCCGGTCGCGTGCCGTGCGATCCGGAGAGCGAGGTCGTTGGCCTCGGACCCGGTGCACGTGAACATCGCGGTGTCCAACCGGTCGGGGAAGGTGCCGACCAGATCCTCGGCGTAGCCGATCACCGCATCGTGCAGGTACCGCGTGTGCGTGTTGATCAACGACATCTGCCGAGTGACGGCCTCGACCACCCTGGGATGGCAATGGCCCACGCTGGCAACGTTGTTGTACATGTCGAGGTATCGCGTGCCATCGGCGTCGTACACATACACACCCTCGCCCCGTACCAACTCGAGCGGGGTCTCGTACATCAGGTGATAGGCGGGCCCGAGTACCCGCCTTCGGCGCTCGACCAGATCGAGCGTGCGAGTGCTGAGACCCACTGCCGAGGACGCATCGAAACCGTTGACGCTCAGGGCTCCGACGCGATCGAGTGTGGTCACCTCACAACCCCTGCAGCCAGAACGCCCAACGCGGATCCGCCATCTTCATCCTCGCGCGGGCGAGCTTCCAGGTTCCGTACTTGTGGTAGTCGAAATCCCATGCGGTGCTGAGCTTGTGGTTCATGCAACCCCACAGCCCCCATTTGACGTCGGCGAGTGCGCTGCATACCTGCACCCGGGAGATCATCGACCACTCGGCTTTGCCGTAGAACTCCTCGATCAATTCCATCGTCTGCTGCTCGCCGTAGAACATCTCGGTGATCATCACGGCCAGCTCGTAGGCGCGGTCGTTGTTCGACGCGAACTCGTAGTCCACCAACTTCATCGGCAGGCCGTCGCCGATCAGGATGTTGCCCGGCATCGGGTCGTTGTGACACGCAACCAGATCCAGACCGGACGCCAGCATCGCGTTCTTCGCCTGGCCGTATTCCGCGAGGATCACCTCGGCGTCGCGCGGCAACCGCACGCCGAGTTCGGCAACCTGATCGAGGTGTTCGTCGATCATGTCGAAAATAGTCTTCGTGATGCTGAGCTTGCTTCCCGAGTGCAGCACGCGATACAGATCGATCATGCCGAGGGGAATCTCGGGTCGCTTGAGGTCACCGTTGGTGCACGCACGATAGCCTTCGAGGAACTCGATCACCTCCACGCCGGTCACCGGATCGAACAGCACTACCTCGGGTCCGATGTCCAAAGCGCCTGCGCGACG
This sequence comes from Rhodococcus sp. IEGM 1370, assembly GCF_033142325.1. Taxonomy (NCBI): domain Bacteria; kingdom Bacillati; phylum Actinomycetota; class Actinomycetes; order Mycobacteriales; family Nocardiaceae; genus Rhodococcus; species Rhodococcus sp. IEGM 1370. The sequence goes on from NZ_JAWLRY010000022.1 coordinate 3,368, forward strand.
GGCCGCTTCGTTGGCCATCGACCGGTCGATGAACGAATCCGTTCCGGCACCGGGGAGTTTCATGAAGTAGCGCTTGGGCTTCCCTTCGACGGTGATGCGCCAATTGCTGTTCATCAACCCTCCGGGTACCGGGGCATAGGTGATGTTCAGTCCCTCCCACTCCGCAACGGCGGCGAGGGCTTTCTCCACCTGCCGTTCGGGTTCGGTGTGGGCGGATCCCAGTGCGATCTCGTTCATGGCCACCTCAGATATTCCGTACTCGGTCGTCGAAATGCGGGTCGCGCAGCCCAGCGCGCGCCCTCAGGAACTGCCAGTCGGAGAACTTCGAGTACTCGTGGGTACCCGGCCTCATCGCGTCCGCATACGAGCCGATGAGGGCCCACCGCAGGGAGTCGGCGATGCCGTAGATGCGGGCTCGATCGAACAGCGCACTGTCGAACGATCCCCACATCATCTCGAACACCTCACGTGCGTCGGTGTCGAACGGGCGGATCTCCGCGAGCAACGCACCGATGTCCTGCAACGGATCCATCAGTGCCGCAACGTCCCAGTCGACGAGCCGCATGCTGCCGTCGTCGAGCACTAGGACGTTGGAGACATTGCCGTCTCCGTGGCATGGCACCGCGTCGACGCCGGCGCTGTCGATCCGCGCTTCGGCGGGCCCGAGAGTGCGCAGCATCCAGTTGAAGTCGGCCGGCAATGCGCCGCCGACCCGTTCGACCAGGCCCCGCACATGGGCAAGGTCCTCGAACACCGACGCACGTCTGGTGATTCCGCTGAGCCGGTGAACGGAGGTCCGCAGTGCCACGAGCTTTTCGACGTTCGCATACTCGTCGAACAGATCGAGCGTTGCGGTCGAACAGAGTCCGGTGAAATCCTCCATCACCAGCACACCGGACGCTGCGTCGGAGAAGAAGACAGCGGGGCCGATGCCCGCGTCACCGGCCGCGGTTGCAGCGGCGAATGTTGCTGCGATATCGATGTAGTCGCGGGCATGAGGTTCCATCACCTTCACGTATGCGGCCGACCCTGCCCCTGAGTCCGCAACCTCGGCCCGCGCCGAATAGCGCTCGGAGTCAGCGCCCCACCAACTGGGGCTCGCCATGGTGGTACTGGGGTCCAGCGTCAGGTCGCCCGTCGCCCAGATACCCAACTCGCTCAATGTCTGTCGCACAGTCATCCCAGTGCTCCGATGGTGTCAGCGGCCACAGCTGTCGGCCAGTCCATCTCGAATCCGCGCGCACCCTCGAGCCATTTCGTCAGCCGGAGCACTGCCTGATCTGCGAACCGCGGTCCGACGACCTGGATCCCGACGGGCATGTGCGCGCTGAAGCCGAAGCAGAGCGCCGACGCAGGTTGTGCGGTCTGGTTGAACCACGCGGTGAAACTGCAGTGGCCCAATGGTTGTGCCGGGTCGAGCCCGACCACTTCGGCCCCGAAACCCACCGTCGGTATGACCGGCGAGATGACGAAGTCGAATTCGGCCGTCTGCGCCCGAATCATCTCCTGCGAGCGCATCACCGCATCGGTGTCGCGCGAGAACCGAGCCGCCGAATACCCTGCCGCCGCCCTGGCCCAGTCCGCGACCGCGGGCAGTACCTGCGATCGACGATCCTCGGGAATGGCCTCCCACTCCGTGCGCGCACGAACCTGGAACAGACGATCCAACGCAGGGTACGGATCTGCGCCGAAGATCGGCGGCATTTCGGTGACCACGGCACCCGCTGCACTCAGTTGCATTGCTGCATAACGCACCACGGCCTGTACGTCGTCGGAAACGGTGGGACCGTAGCCCATGTCCAGCATGACGCCGATGCGGAGTCCGGCAGGAGCCAGGCCTGCGCGTATGTCGGTGGTGTCCTCGTAGGGCAGGCTCCACGTGTCCCGTGGATCGGGCCTCGAGATGACACCGTAGAGATCGATGAGATCGTCGACGGTGCGCGCCATCGGACCGGCCGATCGCATGGTCGACGGAGCGGTATGCGGAATGCGGCCCTGCGTCGGCTTCAGTGCGACGAGCCCGCAGTGTCCCGCAGGCAACCGCACCGACCCGGCGATATCGGAACCGACAGAACCGAAACCGATGCCCGACGCCAACGACGCACCTGCGCCGGCACTGGACCCGCCGGTGTTACGGGACAGATCCCAGGGATTACGGGTGATTCCGTACAGCGAGCTGACGCCGGCTGCCATCATCCCCATGTCGGGCATGGTCGTCTTCCCGACGATGACTGCACCGGCTTCCTTCAGTCGCGCAGCCGGTGGTGCGTCGACGGTCGACATCGGCAGGTCCGCATTCGCGGCGACGCCGTGCCGCCACGGCATCCCGATCGCATTGATGCTGTCCTTGATCGTCACTGGAATGCCGTCCAGATCGCCTCGGGCACGACCGGATACGAGTCGATCGGTCGCGGCCTGAGCTGCCGCACGTGCACCGGACTCATCCAGGTACGCCATCGCGTTGATCACGGGGTCGATGGCCGCCAGATGCTCCAGGGTGGCATCGAGCAGCTGCAGGGGAGTGGTCTCACCGCTGCCGAACGCCTCGCGGATCTCGGCGATCGTCTTCGTCAAGAGTGGATTCATCGAGTGCCTTTCGTGCCGGCGAGTTCGACGGGCAGGCCGACCCCGATATCGCCGCGCACCATGCGCGCTACCGTCTCGGCGAGCATCTTCACGCCGTCGAGTAGGTCGGTGTCGTGGGTCAGCTCTTTCTCGCTGTGCGAGATGCCGTCGACACTGGGGACGAACAGCATCACCGTCGGAACGACGTCCTTGAGATTCACCGAGTCGTGGCCTGCCATGGTGAGCATCCGTCGACACGACAATCCGAGGGACTCGGCGGCTTCCTCGGCGAGTTCGACGCCCTCGATCTGGTAGCTCGTGGACGGACGCAGCGCCGAGGTGTCGATGCTGACCCGCACCTCCCCGTCGGCGTTCACGGAATCGATTGCTGCAAGCATCTTCTCGTGGGCCTGCTCGAGAATCTCGGGATCGGAGGACCGGATGTCGATGGCCATGGTGACCTTCGACGGCACGACGATCGGGGAATTGGGTTCGACGTCGAACTCGCCGACCGAGGCCAGCAGCGCCTGTTCCGGAAACTGGGTCGTGAGATCGCGGGCAGCGAGCACGATGCGGGATGCGCCGACCAACGCGTCGTGGCGCAGGGCCATATGAGTTGCGCCGGTGTGGGACTGCTCGCCGTGCACGGTGATCGAGTACTTCCGTGCGGCCCAGTTGGCGGTGACGATGCCGATTGTCGTGCCAGTGCTCTCGAGGATGGGACCCTGTTCGATGTGGATCTCGGCGTAGGAGGCGGCCTCGGGAGCGGAATCATTGCCGTGGAAACCGATATCGGACAGAGCATCCCGCACGCTGACACCACTGCGGTCGGTGACCTTCAGGATGTCGTCGGCCTCGAACTTGCCGATGAAGACCCCGCTTCCCATCAGACTGGGCGAGAAGCGGGAGCCTTCCTCGTTGAACCAGTTCACCACCGCAAGGTTGAATTGTGGTGCGACCGAGCCACGTTCGACACACTCGGCGACCTCGTACGCAGCGTGGGCCGCGGCGAGGACCCCGTAGGCCCCGTCGTACTTCCCGGCGGTCGGCTGACTGTCGAGATGCGAACCGACGAGGACGTACGGTGCGCCTGGCGCAAATTCCACGGTGCCGTACATGTTTCCCACCGCGTCGACAGTGGTGGTGAAGCCGTGCCGGTCGAACCAGTCGGCGAGGAACCGCCTGGTTCGACCGTCGTCGGCGGTTGCTGCCTCGCGGTGTACACCACCGGCGGCGGTGGCACCGAACTGCGACATAGCGGCGAAGTCGTCGAGAAATGTCACGGTCAGATCTTTTCCGGTGCGGGGTTGGTGGCCAGTTCCTCGATCTGGTCCTCGAAGGACAGGTCGACCGGTGCCGTGCGGGTAGGACGCTTGCCGACCTCGAACATCTCGTCGACGCGGGCCTTCTCCTCGGCCGTGGTTCCGGTGGCTTTGGAGACGATGAGGAACACGGCCAGGTTGACGGCCATGCCGACGACGCCACCGGTGAGGCTGCCGAGCCCGACGATGTCGTCCGGGAAGATGGCGGTGAGCACCAGTGCGACGGTGAAGCCGGAGATCATTCCGGCGACTGCGCCCTTACCGTTGCCGCCTCGCCAAAAGATGCCCAGGAACAGTGGAATGGCAAGCTGCACAACGCCTTGGTACGAGATCTGCGCGAGGAGTTGCAGGCGTGTCATGTTGAAGGTGGCGTAGGCAACGATGGCCGCCGCTGCCATGAACGCGAGCATGCTGGTCTTGGCCACCTTGGTGAGCTGGCTGTCGGTGAGCTTGCGCTTGTCGGAGTTGACGATGTCGTTGGCGATCTGCAGTCCGCAGACCTGCACGCTGCCGTCGATGTGGCCCATGGACGCGGCGAACACCATGGTGGCGGCGAGCCCCAGAAGCCACGTCCCGCCGTAGCTTTCGGCAATGGTGAACCAGCCGGTCTGCGGCGAGTCGGCGACGGCGGGAATGACCGTGCCGGCGATGCCGACGAGCATGAGCAGGGAGTAGAAGACGCCGGAGATCAGCACGGTGCGGATGGTGCCGGACTTGACTGCGCGGACACTGGATGCGGTGTAGATGCGCTGGAAGCTCGTCGGCCAGCACAGCGATCCGACGACACCGGTGAAGATGAGCGCGAAGAGGTAGAACGGGCCGTAGGAGTCGCCGTCTCCGGGAACACGCAGGTACTCGTCGGCGACGTCTCCGAGGGTCGAGAAGCTGATCGGACCGCCGGCGACACCGGAGAGCAGAATCAGGCACAGTGCCGCAGAGAAGACGTAGGCGACCAGACCTTGGAACATGTCGGTCATGATCAGGCCGCGCATGCCCATCTTGACGGTCCAGTACTGGCGGATGACGATGACGGCCAGGCCGACGAACAGGCACGTGGTGACCGACCATGCTCCGGCACTGGCGATCTGAAAGACCTCGCCGAGTGCCTGCATGCCGAGCACGACCCAGGGGAAGAGCGAGACGATACCGATGACGCTGGCGACGATCTTGGTGGCGCGCGAGTTGAAGCGCAGGCCCAGCAGGTCGGGTTGTGAACGGAGGTTGTACTTCGCTCCCCAGCGCCAGGCGCGGGTGGCCATGAAGTACATCATGGCGACACCGAGGCTGGAGTACGCGAGACCGTACAGTCCGAATACTCCTGCGCCGCTTGCGAGTCCGAAGAACGCGATGAACACCGAGCCCGGCCACCACGAGTTGACGTAGCTCATCGCGACGTACCAGGGACCGTAGCTGCGACCGCCCACCGAGTACTCGTCGAACGTGGGGGAGGTCTTCTGTTGGGTGGTGTAGAGGATGAAGATGACGACGGCGTAGAAGACGCCGAGCATTCCCAGCATGATCAACATGTCATTCTCCAGTCAGCGGTGCGGTAGCGGGGAGGAGATCCTCGTCGAGTTCGCCGCGGATGTCCTCGACGATGTAGAGACCCCAGAGAGTGAGACCGAGAACGACTCCGTTGATCAGCCAGTACATGATGGCGAACGGAATGCCGAGAATCTCGTAGCGAATGCCACTGCCCCACATGTACAGCGGGGGAAACAGTGCGAAGAGCAGAGCGAGAGCGTAGATACCGCCGAAGAACGTCATGATGCTCTTTCGGCTCAGGCCGCGAATGTACTCTTTCATGTGCGTCATCCTTGGTTGACTATTTTGAGAACCGAGTCGTGAATTGCGCCGTTGGTCGCAATCCCGTTGCCTTTGTCGAAGTCTCGCGCTCCGTCGAGCGAGGTGAACGTGCCGCCGGCTTCCTCGATGATCACCGGCATGGGGGCGAGATCGTAGATCTGCGTCGTGTAGTCGACCACTGCGTCGGCCTGGCCGCTCGCGACCATCATGTAGCCGTAGGCGTCGCCCCAGGTCCTCAGCACGGCACCCGTGGCGTGGAGGTCGACGATGGTATCCGGGTGCCAGTCCTCGAGCCAAGTTGCCATCACATAGGCACCGTCCAGATCTGTCCTGGTCGACACATGTACCTGCTCACCGTTTTTCCAGCACCCTTTGCCGCGCTCGGCGTGCATCAGGATGTCTGCGCTGGGTAGGTTGATGACGCCGAAGACGATCTGCTCGCCTTCTTCGAGCGCAATCAGGTTGGCGTACAGCGGAACTCCGTGCACGAACGACTTGGTTCCGTCGATCGGGTCGACGATCCATCGGTAGTCGGACGTGCCACTGGTTTCACCGAACTCCTCCCCGAGAAAGCCGTCGGTGGGGAAGTGCTCGGCGACGCCGGCTCTGATGTGCGTCTCGATATCGCGATCCGCTTGTGTAACAGGGGAACCGTCCTGTTTCTGTTCGACGGTGAGGGCTGAGGTGTCGAACCAGCGACGAGCGATCTCGCCCGCCGAGCGGGCGAGCTCCACGCCGAGAGCGGCGCGTGCCGACCTGGAATCCTCCACGGTGTTGCACCCTTCGGTAGATGTTGCGTTCTCGGGTAAGTGCAACGATGGGCGTAGACCATTTCTGGTTTTCTCGTCGATACGTGAACGTCGTGTAACGCGTGACCTGGTTGCGGGTCATAGGACACCCGCCGTGTTAATCGTGCGTTAATGCCCAGGTCGAGGGGTGTTGCTCGGGCCTGATTGAAGATTGAATGGGCTTCTGCAGTCGTGACGAGTGAATCGAGGTGATTCGGTGCTGTTGATGGAGCAGACGCACGCGGCGCTTCTTCGGTTGGCTGCCGAGCTCGAATCGCGGTCCGTCGCCCGGTTGCCTCCCGAACGCGAACTGGCCGAGCGACTCGGCACGTCACGGACGACGCTGCGCAAAGCACTGGATCTTCTCGAACGCGACGGCGTCATCCGACGGACGAAGGGGAGAGCCGGCGGTGCGTTCCTGACCTCGGTGACACCGGGTTCGTCGTCACCGGAAAGTGCGCAGTCCCTCTGTCAGAGCCGGCGACTGCTGCGAAGCCTCAACACCGTCAAGGGCGTCCCGCAGATGCTGCACGAACAGGGATTTCGCGACGGGACCAAGGTCATCTCGGCGCGGATCGCCGAGCCGAGCCCGGAGGCGGCGCAGGTACTGGGAGACGGACCGGTGGTTTCGCTGCTGCGGCTGCGCTTCGCGGACGGCGACACACTGTCGCTCGAGCAGATGTACCTCAGCGACAGCATCTGTGGCCGAGTTCTGGAGACCCCGTTGAACTCGGTGTACGAGGCGCTGCGCACCAGGCTCGGCGTATCGGTCTGTATGGCAGACGAATCCATCGAATTGGCGACGATCAGTGCGCCTGCGGGCTCGCTGCTCCGGCAACCCGAGGGAACGCCCATCCTGAAGCTCGAACGCATCGGATACGACCAGTCCGAACGACCCGTCGAATATTCGGTGGACCTGTTCCGCGCCGACCGAACTCGATTGAGTGTGCGCACCTCGTCGCTGGTGAGTGCGTCGGTCACGGAGACGTCGACGTAAAGAGCAGGCCCGGAGACCGTAGTCCCCGGGCCCGGACGTGGCTGGCTACTCGGTGCAGCAGTGCCCCGCGGATTTCGGCGTCTCCGGTGCCAGATCCAGCATCGGATTGCCGTCGAAGAATCCCGTGGGCTTGAGGTGCAGACTCACATGGCTGACCGGCATGACCGGCCAATCCTCGGGGCGCACCACGTGGTGAGCGGCAATCGTGGGCCAGATGACCAGGTCTGCGTCTTCGAGCGAGCGATCCTGCGCGGTGTATGCCACCAGGCCGTCGTAGCCGGGATTCTGGGCCACGTACTCACCGGCTGCATAGCGCTCACGTTCTGCGTACGGCGTCGCCCACAGGTGCTTGGTGGCGAACCCGCCTCGGCGTGCCTGCTGCGAACCGGGCTGTGCCAGAGGCAGAGCGACCGCACCGGACGGCTCGATTTTGTACCCGATGTGCCCGCCGAGCTTGTTCTTCTTGTCCGCGTTGGCAATCAACCAGGAGCGGGCCCTGAGTGGATCGGCGAGGCGTTGTGCCTCCGACTCGGTGGCGAGGTGCCGCTTGGTCTGACGCCACGCGTTCCCGTGCGGGTTCTCGGGGCCAGCGGGCACTGCCTCGGCTTCGAGCTCGTACAGGTTGTTGCGTGCTCCGTCCACGTTCATGTCCAGGCGAACGCTGAAGAAGTGTTGGTGATGAGGCCCGTAGAGACCGGGAGCGACGAGCGTCCCGAACTCGGGGACCTGGCCCGGCTCGATGGCACCGGTGGAGATGATGCCGGTCAGTTTGATCTCGAACTCGATGGACCCGTCGAGATACAGATGCCAATAGAAGCCGTAGTCGTAGTTGCCCACGGTGGCGAAGAACGACACGACGAGGCGACGGTTGCGTCGGACCTGGCCGACGTTGTCGCGAAAGTCGGTGTGCTTCCAACCGATGCTGTAGTCCTCCTCGTGCATGCAGATCGCATTCGGAAGTTCGATCGGCTGACCGTCCTGATCGTTGACGTACGCGTCGAAGTAGTGAATCTCACCGAGGCAATCACAGCCCAGCTGAAGCGAATTGGCGAGAACACCCAAACCGTACTCGCCCTCGTCGAACACGTTCTTGTTCCACTGACTGTCACCGGGATCGCCGTACGGTACGTACATTTCCGACAGCGACGCCCGATGGATGATCGGCCGCAGAGTCCCGCGATCGACGTAACCGACGTCGTGCAGCACTAACCCCTCACGGGGTGTGAAACCGACGCGCAGGTGCCAGTTGGCCCACTCGACGTAGTGGCCGTCCACCGTGAACGAAGGACCGTCGGGCTGGGTGATGTCGATCTTCTTCATCGGTGCGCGCTGGTGGGAGAACTCCGGGACATTGCCGGGGCGTTCGTAGAATCCGGGTAGGTAGTTGCCGGGAGTCTGAGGGATGGGAACCACTCCGGTGTCGGCGACGTCGACCACCTCCATCGTGTCCATATCGACTGTGACGACAAGATTCTCGACGGGCCGCGCATATCCGTTCTCCTGCGCTTCGCTTCGTACGAACGTCAGCGGGCGGGCGAGGCGTCGGCCACCGGGGTTGTCGCCCTCCATGGTGTGGCCGCTGGCCCACTTGTCCACCATCGCGAGCGAGAAGTCGGTGACACCACGCTTGACCATCGCTTCCTGCCACCGTGGATCGGCCTTGATGACGTCCTCGCAGCGAAGGAATTCTTCCAACGTGATGGGTGGCTGGGCATCGGCGATCTCGGTGTAACTGATCAGGGCGTCGTGGGTGAGCGAGACCACTGCCTCGAACGTGGCATGCGCATCTCGGTCGCGCAGGACGACGAACGCTCGACGGTCCGTATCCGACTGCTGCAGATCAATTTTCGGCGGCTCCAGCAGCTCGATATAGACGAAGCGTGCAGTAGAGGTCAGATTCCGCTCGCGAACGACTATCGCCGACGTCCTCGAAATCTCCTGCGGGGTCAGCGGTTCGAGGGGGTGAACTACAACGGGTGCAAAGGTATCGGTCATCGAGGCTCCTGCAGTCGGTGATGGAGAAGTTCCGGCGGAATGGCGCGCGTGCGAACGAAAACCACGACGGCGGCAAGCGTGAGTTCGACCGCCGCGAGAATCGAGGCCGCCGATGCACCGCTGACAGCGTCGGTCACGACAGGCTGATGGTGGCCTGCCGGACCGGAGGCATGCGCAAGCAGCATGACGGCACTCGATGCCGCCATCACTACCCACGCACGATTGTTCGTCGACCGCCACAGATCGGCGGCGCACACAACGCACACCACCGCCATGGCGGTCACCAACATGCCCGACGCGCCGCCGACGCCCATTCTCAGATGCAGAACGGCCGATATCACCGCGAGTGCCGATGCACAACGGTTGATCAACACAGTTCGCCACTTCCTGCCGTCGCTGTCCGTTACGACGCTAGGGGTAGACCATTACTGGTATTCGCAGGTCGCGTGAGGAACGTGTAACTCACCGAACGGATCAGACCAGCTCGATGACCTCCAAAGCACCGTCGGCATGCGAACTCCGCAGTCGCTTCTTGTCGTATTTGCCGACGCTGGTTTTCGGGACCTCGTCGATGAAGGTCCAGCGTTCGGGCAACTGCCAATGCGCGACGCGGCTGTCGAGGAACTCCTTCAGTTCTTCGGCTGTCACCGATGCACCCTCGCGGACGACCACGGCCACCAGGGGCCGCTCATCCCACTTCGGATCTGGCACCCCGATCACCGCGGCCTCGCGAACGGCCGGGTGTCCCATCACCTGATTCTCGAGTTCCACCGAGGAGATCCATTCGCCCCCGGACTTGATGATGTCCTTGGAGCGATCGGTCAGTCGCAGGTAGCCGCCCTCGGAGATAGTTCCCACGTCACCGGTCCGCAGCCAGCCGTCGTCGAACTTGTCGTCTGCGTCGGCGCGGTAGTAGCTGCCGGTGATCCAGGGGCCACGGACTTCGAGTTCACCGACGGTCTTACCGTCCCACGGCAATACCTCACCGGCATCGCCGACGAGCCGTGCTCGCACTCCGGCGACGAATCTGCCCTGTGTGCAACGCAAGTCGAACTCGTCCTCCGCCGACAGCCCGGCATCGGGCTTGCCGGAGGTACCCAGAGGCGAGGTCTCGGTCATGCCCCAGGCCTGCGAGATGTGCACCCCGTACTTCTCGTGGAACGCCCGCATCAAACTCGGTGGACACGCGGCACCGCCGACCACCACGTCACGCAGACTCGACAGATCGGCCGGGTGCTCGTCCAGGTGAGCGAGCAGGGCCTGCCAGATGGTCGGAACTGCCGCCGCAGCCGTCGGTCGCAGTGTCGACATCATCTCCGCCAGCGGTGCCGGCTGCAGAAACCTGTCGGGCATGATCAACGATGCGCCGACCATCAGCGCTGCATAGGGCAACCCCCACGACATCGCGTGGAACATCGGCACGATGGCCAAGACCTTGTCGGACTGCGCGATCGCCATCGCGTCGGTCATACAGGCCTGCATCGAATGCAGGTAGATGGAGCGATGCGAATACACGACTCCCTTGGGGTCGCCGGTGGTGCCCGAGGTGTAACACATTGCGGCAGCTGATCGTTCGTCGAGCTCCGGCCAGTCGAACTCCTCCGGCTTGCCCGCGAGTAGGTCCTCGTAACCCAGCACCTCGATACCGTCGGGTGCAGTGACCTGCGTCGGGTCGACGCCGACGACAACGAGATGCCGCACGGTCTCGAACGTCGGCAACAGAGGTGTCAGCAGGGGGAGCAGGCTCGCGTCGGCGATGATCACCTGGTCCTCGGCATGGTTGACGATGTAGGTGAGCTGCTCGGGAAAGAGTCGAATGTTCAGTGTGTGCAGCACCGCGCCCATCGCGGGAATCGCCATGTACGCCTCCATGTGCGGGGCGTTGTTCCACATGAACGTTCCGACGCGCTGATCGTCGTCGATGCCGATAGACCGCAGACCGTGCGCCAGTTGCGCTGCCCGCCTGCCCAATTCCCCGAAGGTCACCGTGGTCGGACCGGTGTCCGTCCAGGTGGTGATCTCGGCCGAGGAGTGAATGGACGTCCCGAATCGAACCAGCTGGCCGATGGACAGTGGGGTGTCCTGCATGGTGCTCTTCATCGATCTCGCTCCTGAAGTCTCGGCATACACGTCGTTGTGCTGCGCGTCACACCATGCACGATACTGACTTACCCGGACGCGTGGTCTCGGGTACCTCGGATTCGGGCGTCGACCTCGCGAACCATGTCCTGATAGATCTCCGACGCGGGGTCGATGACCGCGAAGTGGCCCCCGGGGCCTTCGACCGAGACGACCGAATCCGAGCCCGCCGACGCGGCGGCGTAGTACGCCCGACTGATCTCGAGCAGGTTGGGATCGTCCGATACCGCGCACACCACCAGATGCGGAACACCGAGCGGAAGCCTCGAGATCGGCGACGATTCCTCGTACGTCTCCTGCGCACCGGCGAATCGCGCACCGATCGCATTCGACACCGCACCCTCGCCGAGCCAGCGCTCATCGCCGACCCGTAGGTCGAGGACACCGGCCAGACTCACTGCGAGAGCCGGGGTTACGGCATTCCCGGCTGAATCGGCGGCGAGGCGCAGAGCAAGCTGACCGCCCGCTGAATGGCCGAACACAACTACCCGGGACGGATCCAGATCGCCGGGTGCCGTCTCCAGAGCCGCAAGCGCGGACGCGACGTCGCCAGTCATCGCATCCCACCCGTGTTCGTCGGGGCGACGATATTCGACGTTCCACGTCGCGTAACCCCGCCCGGTCAGATCGACGGCCATCGCGTCCATCAGGTCGAATTCCCATCGCGAACGCCAGTAGCCACCGTGGATCAGCATGGCGACGGGAAACGGGCCATCGCCCTCGGGTAACCGCTGCTCGACGCGTTGCTCGGGGTGATCCCCGTAGTGCAGGATCGTTCCGGGGTGAAAGCGGTGGAAGTACACGCTGTCGATCGCGAACCGCAGACCGTCGAGCCCGCGGCCGCGAATGTGAGCGCGGATGCCCGGTGATCTGTCCGGCGTGCACTGGCCGAGATCGACCCGAACGACACCGCCGTGCGACGACGTGTCGATCGGGATCCCGTCACCGGGAACGACGATCACCTCGTCGGAACCGGCTGCGGTGTCGACGATTCCGCCCGTCAGTCCTCGGGCCGACAGCGCCCTGGCGACCAATTCCTGCGCCGTCGCGAGATCGGCGAACACGCCGGGAGCGGCGACGATGTCGAGGTGCGTCGAGGGGTGCGTCATGGGTTCACGCTACCCAGAACGGCGTCGACCGAACCCGAGACGGCGGTCGGAGTGGGTCAGACCTTGTAGTACACCACCTGGTGGCTCGTGGCCAGCAACGTTCCCCCTTCGGTCCACAGTTCGGCCGTCTGATCGAAGTAACCCTGATGGAAGCGGCGGGCTCGTGCGGTGCCGAGGACGTACCCGTCGGAGTGCTGCTCGAGATCTTCGGGCGTCGCGAAGTAGTGGGTCGTCAGCGAGATGGTGCCGGCCGGCACGTAGCGACCGAGGCGCTGAAAGATCCTGGGGTAGAACACATCGCTGAGCGAGGTCAGCGCAGCGAAGTCCACCGGGCGTGGTGGCGTGTCGCGGATCCACAGTGTCTCGGTCGAGTCCGGTGATTCCTGGTCGTTCAGAGCGCCTGCAACGAAACGCATCTCATAGTTCTGTGCCCAGGCGATCGCGTCGGGAAAGGCACCGCGGGGCGTCTCGGCGGGGGAGGAGACGGCCGGTGCCACGGCCTCGGTGTTGTCCCACGTCTCGCGCCGGGTTCCGAACACCGCCGTGGCCGTGGTGGCGACGGCACCGTCCTGGACGAGTTCGAGGTACCAGTGCTGATTGCTTCGGTTGGTTCGCACGGCGCGCGCCGAGATCTCCAATTCGCCCTCGGCCACCGGACCGGCGAAGTTGACCGTCAGCGAGACCGGTGATCCGAGGCATTCCGGATGCCGTTCGATGGCTCGGATGAACGTCGCAGCAGTGATGCCACCGAACGGGCCGACCATGCTGTTGTACGGCGCCGATGTCCTGCCGCGATACGTGCCGTCGCCGACGGTCTCGAGGGCGACTGCTGTGTCGAACGGATGCATTGTTCTCCCGTAGGTCTCTATCGTCGTTCGTGCCGATTCAAACTATCCGGCCCACTCGGGCGGTACGCAGGGTGGCTCCCTCACGGAATGATTCGCTGGCGACGCAGCTCGGCGAACGTGGCACGGGCCGCCACGCGGTGGAAACTAGCTGTCGTTGCGACGGAGCCCGCGAGACACCAGGTTGATGACTCCGGACAGTGCGAGACTGCCGCCCGGGTAAATGAGAAGACCGAGTGAAAAGATGACGGGTTCCGATGCGTCCTTCACCATGAACGCAGCACCGATACCGGTCAGGATAAGTCCGAGGATGGTGAGGAGCGCGATTGTTCGCCGGCTCTGACGGGACAACCACGTCGAGATCAAGGCTGCGAAACCGGCGAAGACACAGAGGAAAATCGACGCAATGAACAACGCATCCGACTTGACGACTGTGGCCACAAAGAACATGGATCCGCCGATGAGGAGAAGAGCCAGCTCAGGAGCAGGCTGTCGTTGAGGAGCATCGGCATTCATTGTGGCCGTTCCCTCGCGAAATCTACCGCGCGAGTGAGCGATGCTGCCCCCAGTAGTAGACCGTTCCTGGCCGCAACATCGGAAGCACGCTCTCGGAGCGCTCCGGGGTCGGTCGCGTAGGCGATCGCGTGCAGGTCGATGCGTTGCAACAGCTTCTTCGTCACGGGTCGTTTGCTGTCCCAGAATGCCAGTGCAGCAATGAGATCCGTGGCCTCCTGGCCGGTCAACAGCGCATGGGCGACCGCGCAGGCCGCTGGGTCCTCGAACGGCAGGAGATAGGTGGCATCGTCGAACACCGCAGGTCTGCCGTCGTAGGGGCCGACCATTCTGAACTGCGGAACCTTGTGGAACCCGGAGATCGCGATCTTGTAAGGCGCAAACGTGTACGGCCCCACACCGAAGATGCAGAAGCGGGCCCTGTTGCGGTAGATCGACGACTTCCGTCCGTCGAGCACAGCGGCGTTGTCGGTCAGGTACTTCCACAGCTTGGGAGCGCTGGCCGCCAGCTGCGCGGTGTCGTCACCGGTATGCGACTGCGGCACTATCATCCACCGCGACACTTCGGTGAGTTTGCCGCGGTAGACATCGGTGCACTTGAACAGTGGAAACAGGAACTCGCTCTCGACGTCGACCGAGGCTCCGAGTTTGGTTCGTGGACCGTCGTTCTCGGTCAGTTCCATGACGGCAGACGCGTCGTGTTTGATGCCCTGCCGCCAGGCGTGGGGGCTGACACCGTCGAACTGCTTGCTGCGCTGGTACGCATCGACGTTCGCGACGAGTTGGCCGTCGATGACCCCGATTCTGTTGTCCGGTTGTGACACAACGATGTTCGGATAGGTCTGTGCGGTGTAGTCGGTCTTGCCCGGCCCGAGTTCCACGGTGAACCAGCAAGCGTCGACCCCTGCGTCGAACCACTTCTTCGCATCGATCATTCGTAGACTCGAACCGGTCACCGGAAGCTGCTGCCGAGCGCAGTGCAACAGCACGTTTCGAGCAACCTGGGTCTTGCAGATCATCGCGATGGTCACCGGTCTATCGCTGAACTCGGCGAGGAGCTTGATCCAAATGAATTCTGCGATGTCGAAATTGGAGCTTCCGGTGATCGCATCGATTCCGCGCGCGTTCTCGGTGTTCGCACGAGCCGGTCTGTTGCTCGAGCCCAGAACCGAGAGCTGAGAATTGGTCACCCATGGTGGGTTGCCGACGACGAGAGTCGGGCCGGGCGCGGATGTCCATGCGATGTCGCGTGCAAGGTCGAAATCGAAAATCGAGGCGGTGATCACTCTGCCGAATGTCGATGCGGCCACGGCGTACTCGGGTTGCACCTCGATTCCGACACGTTCTGCATCGGGATGGCGCTCCCCGATGGCCGACAGGAAGTTCCCGACACCGCATGTGGGTTCGAGGACGCGGGTCCACATCCTTCGAGGCAGGGTGCTGACCAACGCACGTGCCAACTCGATCGGGGTCTGAAAGTCCCCGAACTCGTTGTTGGGCATCGGTGCCTCCGGCATTGGTGCGGACAGGTGCCTTCCGTGACACGGGAGCGGAGGCCCCGGAGCCACGGCACCACACCGATGCCGGAGGCACTAATGTGGACTTCGATGAAGCTTTCGCGTGCGGCGCTGCTGCTGTCAACTCTGGTGTTCGTCGCTGCTCTGATTTGGGTCGCCGTCACCGCGGGGGATCGAGTTCCCGCGCACTTCGACGGATCCGGTCAGGTCGATCGCATGGAGTCGAAGCTGTCCTTCCTGCTCACGATGGGCGGCATCGGATTTGCGATGATCGGGTTGTTCGCGAGTATCGGTTGGTGGTTGCCCAAGGTTCCGGCGTCCATGGTGAATCTGCCGAGTCGAAAGATGCACGAGTACTGGACTGCCGCCGAGAATCGACCGGAGCTGAACCGGAAGATGGCCGAGGATCTCGACTGGATCGGCGCGGCAACGGCATTGCTCTTCGCCTGGATCACCGGCGTTGCGGGCGCGACCACAGGCGACTCGGTCAGCGCCTGGGTTCTCGCGGTACCGACGGCGCTGTACCTGCTGGCCATTCTGGGATACGTGGTGTTCGTCGTCAAAGGTGGCCGGTACCGCGTTCCGAAGGACTGAATCAGGGGAGTGGTTGCAGCATCGCCAGTTTGGAGCCCGACTGCACCAGATAGCTGCCATCGGCGGCGTCGACCAGCATCTCGAAGGTCATCGATTCGTCATCAGGAAACATCATCGACGTCGACGCAGTCCACTCGGTCTCACCGGTGGTCACGTCGACCGCGGACAGATCCGTGCCGGCCGAGGTCAACACCAGATCATTGTCGCGCCCGATGATGCTGCCGTTCAGCCCGGCCTGCCACAGATGCTCGCCGTCTCGCAGATCGAGCGCTGTGGTGCCGTTGGATGCCTGTAGCAACCCGACGTGGCCGATGACGTACTTCAGAGTGGCGTACGTGCGGGGCTCGTTGAGTTCGTCTCCGGGAAAGTCGTACGACAAGGCGTCGTCGCGCCACAGTTGCTCACCTGTGGTGCGATCGAAGGCCGTATCGCCGAGAACGATCGGGATCGACGTGTCGGTGGGCTCGTCCAGTGAAGGCTGTTGTACGACAGGACTGTCCGAACGTGCGAGGACCGTGCCGTCCAGTCGGAAGGCGACCGACCCTTTCGATTCCGAACTCGTACCCTCGCAATCTTGCACCGATGCAATGGCCAGGTCGCCCATGGTGCGTCCCACGGCTCCGAGGCAATCCTCGAGGCTGTCCGTCTTCCAGAGTTGTCGGCCGATCGCGGCGTCGAACGTGGAGAAACCGCCCCCGACGTCGAAGGTTCCGATGTCGTCACCGACCTTCAGTGCGGTGGCGTAGTCGTCTTCCCAACCGGCCCACGCGTGCAGCGGTACCGTCCAATCGGCGCTGGGATTGTCCAGCGTGCCGCGGTGCAGCAGAACATCGTTACCCTCGAGGTCGCCCGATGTCGTGTACACGCGATCGTTTGCGACGGTGACGGCGAAAAGATCGAGATCAGTAGGGTAGTTTCGCGATTCGCCGGTGGCCGGATCGAAAGTGACGTAGCCCGGAGTCTCACCCCAGCTGGGCTGGTGGCAGACCAGCTGTCCGTCGAGCGGCTCTTCGGCGCACGCCGCTAGGTCCGGGGCAGGGGTCTTCCACAGAACTGTGCCGTCCGTGGTGTGGATCCGACCATGACTGCCTCGTCGTTGCCGGATTCCGAGGACACGACTGCCAGTGTGAGAGCTGTACCGCCGATCACTATCGAACCGAGACCCCACGCATACATGGAACCGGTACGCGGAGAGGCGAAGGTAGCTCCCTCGAGACCCATGTCCGCCGCGTCGACGGCCCACGCCAACCCTGGCGCGTCGTCCGAGGAGTCGGTGATCTTCTTGATGGTCGTCGATCGGTCCTGTGCCACAACGGCTACCGCAGCACCGACCGACAGCGTCGTGACGACCGCCGCAACGACCAATTTCGTCGTCTCGTTCCATCGCGTCATGGAAGGTCCAATCCTGGTGTGTTCGCCAGGTTCTCGAGCAATGCTAGATCCGCCGTCGGTCGGTCCGTCGACACCGCGATCTCGAGCCCTGACGGCGTGACGACGGAGACCGAGGACCCCGTCCCGTACTCGTTCGGTGACAGAAGCTGGGGTTCCGCCATTGTCGTCGAATCGGATTCGATGTCAGGAGTGGCCCGAGTAACGCTGATCGTGAGTTGCCCGGCAGTGCTGTTCACCGTCTGACAGAGCCCGGAACCGAAGTCACTGGTGTGCAGTGCGCCGAGGGGTGGAGTCGGTGCCAGTGCTGCCACGTCGGCTCGGCGTAGAGCTTCGTTGAGCGTTCGAGTCTCGTCGCGAGAGAACGACGCCGTCGGTGAGTCGTCCCAGCCGCCGTAGCAGTCGGTGACATTGCCCGGTGTTCCCGCAGGGACGGGAGCAGTGATCCTGAGCGCAGGATCGGTGGCTATTCGGACCAGGTCGTCGAGCGTCAGTGACAACGTGTCCGGGTCGTTCCCGCCCGAGACGGAGGCAGAGACGACAGTGTTGTCCGGGGTGTACGCAGTGGCTGTCCGGGAGTAGGACCGCTGACCGTTGGTTTCGCGCCACGTGTCGTCGGCGTCCAACACCGTTCCGTCCGAAAGACTCCGTCGCTCATCCACTTGTCCTGCCACACACGGTGGTGGTTCGGCCGAGTCTGCCGGGCCGACAGAAACACTGAGATGGTCGGACCCGCCACCCGCGGCCAGTGGGGCGGATGCATACGCCGAGTCGAGGGCGAAATCCTGAGATTCGTCCGACGCGGGTATCGGGCCGAAGTACAAGGACTTTGTCGATGAGATCTCGGCGGGAAGCGCTGCCATCAACGCCTCGGACATGAGGTGAGCTCTGGGTCCGTCGTACCAGGGGGCGGCTGGATTGTCGTACGACTCGTCGCCCATCGTGGCGATGCCGAAGTACGAGGATTCGCTCGGAGGCTCGACGGTATCGCACCCCGGGATGCTCGCCGACGCGTCGACCTCCGGGGTGACCACCACGTACTCAGGTTGCGGGGGATCCGGAACGGGAGTCGCCGATGTCGTTGGTAGTGAGGTCAATTCGGGCTCTGCGGTTGGAGCGGTCAATCCCGCTACGACCACGCCGAGTGCCACTATCGACACGAGAACGAGTGCGGTCAGCAGCGCAGAATGATTGCGTTCGGTGGGCTGCGTGTCCTCGTCCATGGCCCTCGCTCCGTTCGTCACCACTGCGACGAACGTCGCGCAATATTCATACCATTCGTTTTGCTAATCGAGGTGGGTGTGGCAGGCAGACGAGATCCTCACTGCACCCGACCGGTTCGCCGACGGAATCCGGCGGGACCTGATGGCACGCGGTCGATGCTCAGCGCGCGCTGAGTCCGTCGAGGAGGAGTTCACCGACGAACGTCGCGTTGTCCTGCGGGCTGTTCTGTCGTCGGGTGAAACACCGCATCAGGAGAGTGTTGGTGATGCCTGCCGCGAGATCGACTGGGCTCGAGCTTTTTCGGAAGATGCCGGTGTCCTGTCCTCGTGCGATGACCGGTGCGATGATTGCCGGCAGGTTGAGCTTTTCCTTGATCGAGATCAGTCCCTCCGGTTCGCCGTAAGTGTCGTGTGCGACGGCGACGAGGAGGGCGTCCATGAATTCGAGTTCGTCGGAGGCGAGTTGCGCGCACCGCAGCATGTGATTCTGCAGAATCGTGAGCTCGTCGAGGCCGAGCAGTTGGTCGTCGGCCACCGACTCACGAAGACGATCGACCCGGCTCTGCAGTGCCGCAACGATGACGGACTGCTTGGTCGGAAACAGAGTCTTGCACGCTGTCCTCGGCACTCCGGCGATGTCGGCGACGTCGTCCATGCGTGTCATGAAGTACCCACGCTTACCGAACTCGTCGCGCGCCGCGGTGACGATCGCGGCACGCGGATCGCGAGGAAGCGGCCGCTCCTCGACCGGTGTTCCGACATCCCGCACGACGTCGTCGAGGTGCTGATGATGTCCGGACGTGTCGACGACGGACCCGAGGAAGGCCAGCACCGCGTCGGACATCACATCGGGAGATACGGAGGAGGCGTCCACCTGACTGCGGATGCGAAAGCCGTCGACGACAGCATTGACAGTCATGGCGAACGATCGGGCCGTGAAGGGACGGCGAAAGGCTCCACCGTCGGGATCGAACAGTGCCTCGAATGCCTCGAGTACGGCATCGTCTCGAACGCGGTAGCTTCCGGCGAGGGCCCCGGAAGTCTGCCCGCTGAAAACAAGATCGAGAAGAGACTCGGTGATGCTCCTCCGGTCGACGACCGCCGGGAAGTAGCGCGCAACGAGGGCAGTCACCGTCGCGCGAATCGATGCACCGCTGTCCGTCATCTGGATGCGAACAGTCTCGTGAACGTCGGTGGGTGGAGGATTTC
The DNA here is from genome assembly GCF_033142325.1 of Rhodococcus sp. IEGM 1370. Lineage (NCBI taxonomy): Bacteria > Bacillati > Actinomycetota > Actinomycetes > Mycobacteriales > Nocardiaceae > Rhodococcus > Rhodococcus sp. IEGM 1370. Next base: position 23,379 of record NZ_JAWLRY010000022.1, read on the forward strand.
GAGACAGATGTTCGACGACCGTGGCGAGGAAGTCGGATTTGGTGCTGAACTTGCGGAAGAACGTTGCTGTCGACGAGTCGGCCTCGTGAACTACGTCTTCGATACGTAATCCGCGTTCGAGAATCTTCTGCGGATGGGTGACCAACAATGTGACACCCGCCTCGACGAAGTGGGCGGCGGTCGCGTCGAGCTCGGTCATAGTGGCGGACTTTACCGAGGTGGGGCCGACCGTGACGGCGCAGGTGACAGTGTTCACTCTCGGGTGAGAGCAACCTCGGTCATTCCTCGGAGTGACGCAGCGGAGCGAGTGCTGTGTCATTGGCCGTGTCAGTGCCACCGGGACAGCGGTGACGCCCGAAAACGAGGATCTTCATGACAGTGCTCGACGTCCGCATCGGCGATGCCCCCGACCCACGGCTCAGCGCTCGTGAAATCGAGGTTCTCACCGCATGGCTCATCTCGGATTCCAAAGCGGAGGCATCGCGCTCGCTCTATCTCTCGATGGGAACCGTCAACACACACCTGACTCGCATCAGAGCGAAGTACACGGCAGTGGGACGAACGGCACCGACCAAAGCAACGTTGCTGGTGCGTGCTCTGCAGGACGGGTTCATCGATATCGACGATCTGTGAACAGTCACTGCACCTCGACGCGCCTGGACCGCACCTTCTTGGCCACGAACCAGCCGATCAGCGCGACCACGATGCCGATCACGACGTACTGGAACACCGACGCGTAGTTCTCCACGTAGTGCCAGTTCTCGCCGAGGAAGTAGCCGGCGAGCACGAAGATCGAGTTCCAGATCAGGCTGCCGAGGGTGGTGTACAGCAGGAATTGCAGAACCGGCATCCGGGACACGCCGGCCGGGATGGATATGCCCGAACGGACCATCGGGATCATGCGGCCGAAGAACACCGCCGACCGTCCGTGGCGGGTGAACCAATCCTCGGCCTTGGTCAGATCGTCGGTTCCGACGAAGGGCATCCGATCGACGATGGCGTACATCCGGTCGCGTCCGACTTTGACGCCGAGCCAGTACAGAACCAGTGCGCCGAGTACCGATCCGGCCGTCGTCCAGAACAGCGCACTCAGCAGAGTCATCCCGCCCTGGGATGCGGTGAACCCCGCCAGCGGCAGGATGATCTCGCTCGGCAGCGGCGGGAAGAAGTTCTCGGCGGCCACCGCAATTCCTGCGCCGGGGCCACCGATGGCCTCCATCAGACTCACTGCCCATCCGGCGATCCCTCCGAGGTCGCTGTCGGCTGCGGCAAGGAAGGAGGAGGCACTCATGACTACGACAGTACGAAACTGATTGGCCCAAAATCTGCTCACCAGGCGAAATGCTCGGAGATTGAGACATATGGAACACTCGACGGTGTGAACCGAGTCTCCCGAGTAGCCCCCGCTGTTGCCGTCGCCACACTGTTTCTGAGTGCCTGCGGGTCCTCGGACTCGCCCGATCCGGCACCGGCCACGACGAGCAATTCGTCCGCGCCTGCGTCGACATCACCGAGCTCGAGCTCGGCGACGGTCTACAACCTGCCCGGCAGTGGAGTGTTCCCCGAGGGCATCACGGCCGCGGACGACACGTTCTATGTGACGTCCACATCCGATGGCGCGGTGTTCCGCGGAAGCGTCGGCTCCCCGGATGTCTCGGTGTTCCTGCCCGGCGGTGCGGACGGACGCACCGGCGCCGCCGGAATCGACGTGACCGACGACGACGATCGCGCCGACTACTTGGTGATCGCCGGTGGGGCCACCGGCAAGGTATGGGTGTACGACGCCGATTCCGGTGATCTGATCGGCACGTTCACCAACGGTCTCGGCACCGATGCGACATTCCTCAACGACGTCGCCATCGCCGACAACGGTGATGCCTACATCACGGACTCACGCAGCCCGGCGTTGTACCGCATTCCCGTCGAGCAGATGACGACCGGAACGCAGGACGCTCCGTTGGAGACGTTCGTGAGCTTCGACGGCACTCCGTTCGCGTACGGGGAGGGCTTCAATGCGAACGGCATCGTCGAGAACGACGACGAATCGGCGTTGATCGTCGTGTAGTCCAGTACCGGCAACCTCTATCGCATCGACAAGACCTCGAAAGAGGTCACCCAGGTGGACCTCGGCGGCGCGACACTGGCCAACGGCGACGGCCTCGAAATGGACGACGACACCTTGTACGTCGTCCGCAATCGTGACGGGCTCATCGCCAAGGTCGACCTCGACCTCGACGACGACGGCAGAACCGGCGCGGTCACCGGTGAGATCACCGACGCATCGTTCGCCTACCCCACAACCGTTGCAGCAGTTGACGATCGACTGCTCGTGGTCAACAGTCAGTTCGACAAGCGTGGGGGAGAGCCCGTCGAGCCGTTCACCGTCAGCTCCGTTCCCGAGTAGAGCGGCTGCGCCGCAGGTGCGCGGAAACTCGTAGCAGGGGTCGAGTTTCCACGCACGACGATCACTCGGCGACGATGGCGTCGATCTGACGGATTGCCGACGCCATGCCCTCTTCCATGCCCATCGCGACGAGTTCTTCGAGCTGGCTCAGGCTGTCGAATCGAGACCGGATGGTCATGCGCGTTCTGTCGTCGACGTCCTCGAGAGTTACCACGGCGTGCGTGACGGGCAGCGTCGACGACGGGTTGCCGGAGTCGTCGGCGAACCCGTCGTCGAAGGACAGCGTGGTCAGAGCTGAAATATCGGTGAAAAGCCACCAGCCGGCGGCCTTTTCGCCGTCGGGCCCGGACATGTAATACGACGCCTTGCCGCCCGGAACGAAGTCGTGGGAGACGAATGTCGCAGGCCATGTCGGCGGACCCCACCACCGTTCGAGCTGACGTGGGTCCTCCCAGATCTGCCAGACGCGTTCTACTTTCGCGTCGAACTCCGCGGTCACGGTCATGGTCAAGTTTTCTGCATCCTTGTATGAGCTGATGAACGGCATGATTCAGCCTTTCTCGTCCTGGGAAAGAAGTTCGTCGATCCTCCCGACGCGATCTCGCCAGATTTCTTCGTATCCGTCGAGCAAGGCGCGGGCTCGGGCGATGGTCTCCAATCGAACTCGCACGATCTGCTCCCTGCCGCGCCTCTGTTTCGTGATCACCGCAGCGCGTTCGAGAACTGCCACGTGTTTCTGTACGGCGGCGAAACTCATGGCGTAGTGAGAAGCCAACTCCGAGACCGACTGCTCGCCGACAGTGACCTTCGCGACGATGTCACGACGCGTCGTGTCTGCGAATGCCTGGAAGAGGCGATCGATGCCGGCGTCATCCAGCTGATCTACAACCATGTGGTTGTACGTTATTCGACGCTACAGCCTCGGTCAAGGGATGTAGATCGGTTCTTCGGGCAACATGGAGTGTGGACGGCGATCGACGTCGTCCCGGAGGGTGGAAACAACGTGCAGATTCGACCGGCCAGGATCGGCGCTCTGTTGATCGTGTTGGGTGCGCTGGTGGTGCTGGTTCTCGATCTGTACACCGCTTTGCAGACGCCCTCGCACTTGCGTCGCACGATCAGCGAATACGGACTCGGCGCGCAGCAGTGGGTGTTCTCGATCGGGGTCGTCCTGCTCGCCTTCGGCTCGGCACTCACTCTTGCGGCCGCACTTCGGCATCGACTCACTCGGCCCACATCGGCCGCCTCGATCTGCCTGACTCTGTGGACCGTGGGACTCGTGGCCGTCGTCGCGGTGCCGAAGCAGGATTGGTCCAACGACGCGTCGCTGAGCGTCGGCGGGACGATTCACCGACTCGGTGCGGCTGTGGCGTTCGTCAGCATCCCGGTAGCCGTCTTTCTCTTCTCCCGTCCTTGGATTCGTGACGCCGTGTGGGCGGCTCGGGCGCGGATCACACTGGGACTGAGCATGCTGTCGGTCGTGACGCTGCTGCCCATCGCTTACGCACTGGTCGCCGGTGCCACCGGCCCGCGACCCTGGTACCGGGTGGTCACCCTCGGTTACGTGGAGCGAGTGCTCGTCGTCGCCGAAGTGATCGCGCTGATATCGCTGGCCCTGTGGGTGTGGGCGGCGGAACGTAGGAGTGTTCAATCGGTCGAGTCGCAGGAGGTCAAGGCCTCGCAGCGCGTATAGGGAACCGATCGGGTGCCCCTCGCGTCCAACCTCTCAGTGACGTCTGTGTCGAGAGGTTGAACGAATGCGGGTAATGGGTGGGCGGCGGTTCGCGGCGGTGTGTGCTTCGGCCCTGGTGTTGGCGGGTTGTACGGGCGCGACGCAGGGAACACCCGCCGCCAGTGGAGCCTTTTCAACGGAATCGACGACGACGGCGGGGGCCCCGGAGCCATTCGACCCCTGCACCATCCCGAAGTCTGCAGTGACAGCAAGTGGGTTGGACGTCAGCACCGAGCGACCGGACTTCGCGGGCATCACGACGTACCCCGGCTGGAAGAACTGTGCGTGGGATGGACCCTCCGATAACCCTTGGTACTTCTTCCTTGTTCAGTCCTCGATCAACTCGCTCGATCAGTACTTGAGCAGTCCTCAGAACGTAGGACAGGTTCCAGTTCAAGTGGGACCTCGCGCGGCCGTGCAGCACAACATCCCTGGGGACGGCATGCCACCGGAGGGCTGCAGTGTCGCACTCGACGCAGGCGGCAATCTGATCATTTTCATCCTCCACAAAATTGGTTCGAAAGACTTGCTGGGCGATCCCTGTTCCGAACTCGCCAAGCATGCCTCGGACCTTCAGTCTTACTTGCCGAAATGAAAGGCGTGCCGCAGTGACTGATTCGACTTTCGGTCTGACCGACAACCTCGCTTATTGGCGATCGTTGCGCGATCAGGCCAGCGCTGGCGAACTTCGCGTCGAAGTCGAAGTCGATGTGGCGGTGGCCTGCGATAAGGCGTGCTCTGACTATCTCGAAGAACTGGACAAAATGTTCGAGATGACCGTCGGGCTGTCTTCGCCCGAAGCATTCGGTGAGCTGCCCTCAGCCCAGATGCTCGGGGCAAAGTTTCATCGTTTGGCAGTTGGGGAGGAGGGCTCCGCCCGCTTCGCGATTACACGGCAGATCGAGATCATCAAGACGATGCGGGAGTTCTTTCAACACTATTTCGCCAGTGTCGAGGCCACGGATACCGCGACTGCGGCCACCGTAGAGGCGCTGTCCCCGCCGAGATAGACGAAAAATCCCGACGACCCAGTTGCTCGGTCGTCGGGATCGATCGTTCGAAACACGCTGCTAGCGGGCCAGTTCCACTTCCGCTTCCTCGTCGACGAAGGGATCGCCGTTCCGCGGAGCGTTGTAGCGCTCGAGGTCGAGAATACCCTCGCGCTTGGCAACGATGGTCGGCACCAATGCCTGACCGGTGACGTTGACTGCGGTGCGACCCATGTCTACGATCGGCTCCACTGCGAGCAGTAGACCGACGCCGGCCAGTGGCAGTCCGAGGGTCGACAGCGTGAGGGTGAGCATCACCGTCGCACCGGTTGTTCCTGCCGTTGCGGCAGAACCGATCACGGACACGACGATGATCAGCAGGTAGTCGGTGATGGTCAGATCGATGCCGTAGAACTGAGCGACGAACAGTGCCGCGATCGCGGGATAGATTGCCGCGCAACCGTCCATCTTGGTCGTCGCCCCGAGAGGAACCGCGAACGACGCGTACTCCCGCGGGACTCCGAGGTTACGTTCGGTGACGCGTTCGGTCAGTGGCAGGGTTCCGATCGACGAACGCGAGACGAAGCCCAGCTGGGTGGCGGGCCACACTCCCGAGTAGAAGTTGCGCACCGAAAGTCCATGTGCGCGAACGATCACCGGGTACACCACGAAGAACACCACGGCCAGACCGATGTAGATCGACACGGTGAACACGCCGAGCGAGCCGATGGCATCCCAGCCGTAGGTCGCCACCGCGTTGCCGATGAGTGCGGCGGTGCCGATCGGCGCGAGGCGAATGATCCACCACAGAACCTTCTGCACGATGGCCAACAGCGACGCGTTGAACGCGAGGAACGGCTCGGCCTTCTTGCCGACCTTGAGCGCAGCGATACCGATGGCAGCGGCAATCACCAGCAACTGCAAGATGTTGAAGCTCAATGATGTGGTTGCGGTGCCGCTCTCGGCGACAGTGGTCTTCGCGCCGAGTGCGAGAAAGTTGTTCGGTACCAGTCCGGTGAGGAACGACCACCACGATCCGACACTCGACGGGTCGCCCGCCGAATCGGCACCTGCGCTGGTACGCGAACCGGGCTGCGCGACCAACCCGATCACGATGCCGATGATGACGGCGATGAATGCCGTGATGGCGAACCACCACAGCGTCTGAATCGCCAGACGGGCAGCATTGGTGACTTCGCGCAGGTTGGCGATCGAACTGACGATTGCAGTGAACACCAGCGGGATCACCGCGACGGTGAGCAGCTTGACGTAGCTCGAACCGATGGTCGACAGCGTGCCGACCAACCAGTTCTCGTTGCCGTCTGCAGCATCGGGCATCGACCGGGCGATGAGTCCCAACACGACACCGAGGACGAGACCGGCAACGATCTGTGGACCGAACGCGGTTGCCCAGGTAGGGACACGGCGCGTTCGGGTAGCGCTGGGCGCAGACATGGATATGCCTTTCGAAAAGGAGAGGTGTCGCCGAGGATGGACGACAGAAATACTCGCCGGCCGATCGGCCGAGCGGAGGGGATGCGGTCTAGAGAACCGTCAACAGGTAGCGCTGGCTTGCAGACGCAAGTCGACATAGCGTCGAGAGGTCAGCAGCGGATTCACTGATCGAACGGTACTCCGTGTCCGAACAGTGCAATCAAGCAGGGGCGGGCTCTGAGGGATCACTGTGGAATCGGTATGGGTGCGCCTCGGCGACGCTCGGACTTCGTATTGGTGGGTTAGCTTGAGGTTTCTTTCCACCGACGAAAAGAGATCATGAGTACCGTATCGAAGCCCCGAGGATTGGCCGGGCGACTCGTTCGTGCCTTCTGCGCGGTGGTCGCAGCCCTGGTGGCCGTCGTTCTGGCATCGGCCGGTTGGGTGGCATACACGACGGCGGGGAAGGTCTACGACGTCCAGGATGCGCCGGACGCACCGGTGGCCATCGTCCTCGGTGCGCAGGTGCGCGACGGCAAGCCGATGCGATTTCTCTCCGGACGTCTCGACACTGCGATTGCGTTGATGGCGGCGGGGAAGATCAAGGCAATTCTGGTTTCCGGTGACGCAGACGGTAACTCGGGCAACGAGATTCAAGCGATGACCGACTATCTGATCGAGCACGGAATCGATCCTGCGGTGATCATCGGAGACGATCACGGCATCGACACCTACGACACCTGCGCCCGGGCGAAAGAGACCTTCGGGGTCGAACGCGGACTCATCATCAGTCAACCTCTCCATGTATCGCGAGCAGTAGCGTTATGCGAGGACATGGACCTCGACGTCGATGGGGTCACGGCGGAGTGCATCGACTGCAATACCCTTGCGGTGGTGCGTAATTACGCGCGAGAGTTGTTGGCGCGTCCCAAGGCGGTGCTGGATTTGTGGTCCGGCCGCGATCCCGTGGTGGTCTCCCCGCCTGTCGATTCGCTCGCGACCATCACCGCCCGATGAGTGTGCCCGACGGCGAGGTGTGAATCAGCCCCTCGATTCTGGATATGTGCCTCCGATCGGCGTCGGTCATTCGAAGCAGGGGAGCCGATCAGGCGGACGACGGGGATGGCGACGGCTCCAGCCCGGCTACAGTGAGCTGGCCCGGTTCGACGACTCAGCGGACCCGTTTTTTCAGGAGAAGTGAACGCTTGAGCTGGATCCGCTTGAACGACGTCGCCAAGGGATACGACCAGAAGGTGATGTTGCGCGAGGTGTTCTTTCGTCTCGCTGACGGCGATCGCATCGGTCTGATCGGCCGCAACGGCACGGGCAAGACCACCCTGCTGCAGCTTCTTCTCGGGCGTGAGACGCCCGATTCCGGAACCGTCGATGTCACCGAGGGTGCACGAATCGGGTATTTCTCACAGTTCTCGGAACTCGACGGCGATCGCAGCATCCAAGCGGAGCTCGAATCGCTGTTCGTCGCTGTCCACGCGATCGAGGTCGAGTTGGCCGAAGTCGAGGCCGCACTCGGCGGTGACCTCGACGAGAAGCAGATGTACAAGCTCGTCGATCGGCAAGCCGAACTGCTCGACGCCATGGAGAACAGCGGCGGTTGGACCTACCACCAGCAGATCGACACTGTGCTGTCGATGCTCGGATTCAACGCCGAACGACGTGAGCTCCCCGTCGATCGCCTGTCCGGTGGTTGGCGCAACCGCGCAGCGCTGGCAAAGATTCTGATCGAGGCCCCGGACGTTCTGCTGCTCGACGAGCCGACCAACTTCCTCGACGTTGCGGGAATCGCCTGGCTCGAACGGTGGCTACGCGACTTCCGCGGTGCGCTCCTCGTGGTCTCGCACGACCGCGCGTTTCTCGAGCAGGTCGTCACCAGCATCGTCGAAATCGAGAACCATCACCTGCAGACGTACGACGGAAGCTATTCGGAATACGTTCAGCAGAAGCAGTTCAGGCTCAAGAACCTCGAACGTGAGTTCAGCAACGAACAACAATTGCTGGCCTACGAGCAGGAAGCGATCAGCGATCGCAAGGAAGCGGTGAAGAACCCCAGCGGGGTGCTCAAGCGGCGGCTGGCGAACATCAAGAAGAGCAAGAGTCCGCGCCCCGTCGATACGGTGGTCACTGCGATCTACGGCGGACTGCACGTGCACGACAACCTGGCCGAGATCACGGGGATCTCCAAAAGCTATGGCGACCAACGACTTTTCGAGAACATCTCGTTCACCGTGCACCGCGGCGACCGCATCGCCATCACCGGACCCAACGGATGTGGAAAGACCACTCTGGTGGACATCCTCGTCGGTGCCGAGCAACCGGACAACGGCAAGATCAAATGGAAGACCAAGGCTCCGTCGTTCATCTACTACAACCAGGTGCTGGCCGATCTCGATCTCGACGACACCGTGTCGCATTCGGTCAACGCAATGCCGGGCAGTCTCGCACTCACGGCAACGAAGAAGGAAGTGCACCGCTTCCTGACGCTGCTGCAGTTCTCCGAGCTGGATCTCAAGTCGAAGATCGGAGTTCTGTCCGGCGGCCAGAAAGCGCGCGTTGCCCTGGCTCAGTGCCTACTGTTCGGCGCAGGCGTCATTGTGCTCGACGAGCCCACCAACCACCTCGACCTGCAGAGCACTCAGGTACTCGAACGCGCCTTGATGGCGTTTCCCGGCGCGGTGATTCTGGTGAGTCACGACAGGTTCTTCGTCGAGAAGGTGGCCTTTCGGCAGTTGTCGTTCGATGGCAAGGGCGGCGTCACCGAAATCGCCGGTGTGCAGATGGCGTGACGTTGCGGGCTACCCGTTGATCTTCGACGTGGACGTGCCCCACTCGGCGTCGCGCAGCTCCTTCTTTCTGATCTTGCCGGTCGATGTCTTCGGCAACTCGACGATGAATTCGACTGCGCGCGGGGCTTTGTACGACGCGATAGCCGATTTCACGTGCGACACGAGCTCTGCCTCGGAGGCGTCCGCACCCGGCACCAGCACCACGAATGCCTTCGGTCGCTCTCCCCATTTGTCGTCCGGCACTCCGATGACCGCCACATCGGCGACGGCTGGGTGGCTGGCAAGTGCCTGTTCGACCTCGATCGTCGAGATGTTCTCGCCGCCGGAAATGACGACGTCCTTGGCGCGATCGAGCAGCTGAACGTAGCCGTCGGGATGCATCACCCCGAGGTCTCCGGAATGGAACCAGCCGCCCGCGAAGGCCTGTGTCGTACCGGCTGCGTCGTCGTAGTACCCCTTCATGACGTTGTTGCCGCGCATGACGATCTCACCCATTTCGACGCCGTCGGGTTCGACGTCGATCAACGTTCCGCCTGCATCCGGCTTGTCTCGTACCACGCGCAAACGGTCGGCAGTGAGCATGCCGACTCCCTGTCGAGCCAAGCGCTGAGCCTGGTCGTCGGCGTCCAATTCGAGCCATTCCTGTTTCGCCTCGCACACCGAGTACGGACCGTAGGTCTCGGTGAGGCCGTACACGTGTACGAGCGTCGCTCCCAGCGCTCGGATCTTGCTGATGATCGTCGGACTCGGTGGAGCGCCCGCCGTGACGATGGTCAGGGGTCTGTCGAGCGAATGCGCCTCTGCGGCGGTGGCAAGAGTGGTCAGCACCGTCGGCGCACCGGCAAGATGATCGACACCGTTGTCGATGGCCGACCAGATAGCGTCTCCGCGCACTCCGCGGAGGCACACGTGCGTGCCCGACGCGGCCGTGACCGCCCAGGTGGTGCACCATCCGTTGCAGTGGAACATCGGCAGTGTCCACAGGTATCGGGTGTCGATGCCGAATCCCTGGTGGTGCAGTTCTCCGAGCGAATTGAGGTAGGCACCGCGGTGGGTGTACATCACGCCCTTGGGTCGACCGGTGGTGCCCGAGGTGTAGTTGATCGTGATGGTCGATGTCTCGTCGTCGACCTCCCACTCCAGTGGGTCGTCGGAGCCTCGCTCGAGGAAGGCATCGTATCGAGTGGCGTGCGGCAGCGTTGCGTACGTGCCGTCGGGGGCGGGTGTCTCGATGATCTCACGGACCGAATCGGCGATCGGATCTGTTCCGAGCCCGGACAGCAGCTCCGAATCACCCACCAGCAGAACCGAACCGGAGTGATCGCAGATGTAGCGAACCTCGGCGGGCGACAGTCTGGTGTTGATTGCGACGAGAACGGCACCGGCCAGTGGAACCGCGTAGTGCGCGAACAACAGCTCCGCAGAGTTGGACGCGATGTAGGCCACCCGATCTCCGTGGCCGACACCCGACGCGCGCAGTGCGTGCGCGAGCCGGGTGACGTCGGCAGCGAACTGCTCGTAGGTGAATGTCCTGGGCCCGTCCACCACGGCGGTCTTGTGGGGGTGGACCTCCGCTGCGCGTTCGAGAAAGCGAAGGGGCGTCAGGGGAGTATCGAGACCGGTCATGGCAGTCAATGTAGCGCGCACTACGAGGCCAGATCGGATTTGTCGATACGTTCGCGCCCACCGGTAAGGTCCGCGCGTTCGGCGGCGGCACGGCCGGCATGCGATCCCGCTGCATTGTCGCTGCTGAACCTGATCGTTCTCGTCGTCGGATGCCGGGCCGCGAACGCTCGGTCGACTGCGTCGGTTCGTTCCGCCATGATGGGCACCAGCGCAGAGCCGTGTTCTCGAGTGGCGGCCGCGGTGGCGCGGTCGCGTGCTTCGGTCAGTCGTTCCCCGATACGGTGGGCGTAGGCGATCAAGAAAGCGTTGCGGAAACTACGGGTCCGCGCTGCCGGCGAATCGGCCACCTCGTCGAGTGCGCGCGTCGATTGCACGAGTAGCGAGGTGTAGAGGAGCTCGCACAGATCGAGATCGACGGGCATGCCGATGATGCTGGCCAACAAGTACTTCTTCTTCCACAGTGTCCTGGCACCATTTGCATGGCATACGCAGTGCAGCAGAAGCAGTTTGGCTTTGGAGTACGGATTGCTCACCATGATGCGTCGAGTGACGACATCGTCGATCAGGCTGCGAGGGTTCCCCACATCGAGAAGCGCGCTGTCGATCGCGTAGCGCGTCATCAAATCTTGGGCTTTGGCCGATAACGCCTCGGCCTCAGCGGGAAATTGCGTCGACTCGGCCTTGGCCAGCAGCCCTCGGATTCTGCCGAGCATCTTCGAGTCCGTGGCACGCCCGGGGCCGGTCGCTGCCGACTGTGAGGTCCACCGGGCCGGAGGGGGAAGGAGCTTCTCGAGAGGCAACAGCCATGTCGAACAACCGAGTACGAGCAAAAGGGTGTACCAGGACTGCGCCGACGATCGTCGGTTGTACGAACGCCACCGCTGAAGTCTCTCGGCGGTCGTGCCCCCGGCGGAGTCGACGTGCAGCTCGGATAGCTGATCACGCCATGAATCCGGAGCGAGGCGCTCGGCCGAGCTTCGCGCCGTGTGTGCTCCGATGGCCTCGACCATGACCACTGTGCCGTCGCCTCCGGCGCACTGAAGCGTGACATGGACGAGTTCGGCGGGCTGCCAACCGTTCTCGAACGCCGTGTCGAGAGCATCGTCGAGTGTTCGAGCCGCCCGATCGAGTATCGAACCAGCCTGTTGCTCGGCCACAGCGGCCAAACGTTCCGCAATCAGCCGGACCCTGTCTTTCCCCACTGATCCGAGTTGGGCGAATCCGATTCCGCTGTCGAGCAATTCGCTCGGATCGGCATCCTGCCACGCGCTGGTCGCCCGCGTGTACTTGAAAAAACTGTCCAAATCGATACGACTCATCGTCGTCCCCTCCACGTCCCCCGGTGTGGTCACCGAACTGTTCGGTGAGACGCAGAGTAGGGGAGGGGTCCGACAAACTTTTCGAACGTGTCAGCGAGGGGCAAGCATCTGCAGCAGTTCCTCGACCGACGGCAGACCGGGGATCACGGGAAGGTTCGGAACAGAGACGGCGGCGGGCGGTGCCGTCAATTCGATTCCGCCGAGCGCGCCCAAGACGTCGTCGGTGTTGGTGCTGCTCGGTCCGTACGTGTTGGAGGCGACGACGAAATCATCGCCGATCGACGCTGACGCGACAACACTCGACCGGTCGTCGGCCCATCCCCACTTGCTCCCCGTCACGCCGGCCAACTGCTGGGTGCCCCAGTCCTGAACCATTCCGTCGCGTGCCACAGGAGCCGCGGTGTTCATCCAGGCGAGGACCGGGCTGGCGGGGTCGGTGCGCTTCTTCGCCGCCAAGAATCGCACGGTGTCGGCTGTGCTCGTGGACGAGCTGCCCCAGAAACCTCCCCGCGAGGTAGAGGTGAGTCCGTACTCCGCGGCGGTCGCCGAAATTGCCTGGGGGTACTTGTTGTCGAGCGTCGAAGCGGCACCGTCGTCGCTGACCTGGATCATCCGCGCGGCGAGATCGAGGTCTCTCGGTGAACCATCGCCGAAGCGGACGACGTAATCTGCCATGTAGAGCTTGACCGTCGACAGTCCCGGGCGCGCCGAGTTGTCCTCAGCGCTGCCCACATAGGTCCCTGTCGGGAGATGTTCGTACGACAACGAGGTTCGGGCCGGGACATCCGAGAGGTCGCCGGGTGTCGGCAAAGCCTGGGCCGGTGCCGCACATACCAACGCCATGGCAATACCGACAATTGGGACAGCAGTTCTGGTGAAGATGCGTCGTAGGGCCGGCATCTCGTGCTTCTCGAGGTGTTGGCCCGCCGTGAGTCGGTGACCGATGACTGTAGTTACCCCGATAGTAGACGCTTCAACCTCGAGGCCGTCCGGATGAATGCGACGTTGTTGCACTCGGAGTGACCGAAAGGCATATTGATCCCAACCGGGGTGTGCGATCGGTCAGGAGCGGCGCAGCGTCGAGAGCAGTGCTTTCGAGCGTCGCAGTGGGCTTCGACTCGAGTCGGCCGGCCACGTGCTGGGCAACTCGATGGGGTCCGTCAGGCGACCGGCATTGAAGTCGTCGACCAGGTGTCCGACGGTTTCCTGCGCGCAGGATTTGTTGGTGCCGATGAATCCCGAGGGGCCACGCTTGATCCAGCCGGTGACGTAGGTGCCGGTCGCGGTCGACCCACCTACTTCCTCCAGGACGCGCCCGCCGTTGTTGGGAATGATGCCGACACGATCGTCGAACGGGACTCCGGGGAGCGCAACGCCGCGGTAGCCGATCGAGGTGAGGACGAGACCGGCCTCGACGATGTCCACGTCGCCGGTCGGGACGCTGCGAACCACGTCCTCGCTGTCGGCGGACAGGCCCATCCGCTCGAACTCGACGCCCGTCACTCGATCGGTGCCGAGAATGCGGGTGGGGGAGAGAAGATAGCGCAGGGTGATTCGCCTGCGGCCGTCGCTGTGTTCGGGGGATTCGTCGACGTGGCGAAGCAACTGAAGCTTCTGCGCCACGGCGTGGGGTAGGTCGTCGGTGCTCGCGAGTCGGACGGTGACCGGATCGAGCGCGAGTTCGCTTCGGTCGATGGCCAGGTCGATATCGGGGACGGTCAGCAGCCCGGCGAACTCGGGAACGGTGAAGGCGGACTGCGCCACGCCGCGGCGACCGACGACGACCACCTCGCGAATGGAGCTGTGGCGCAATGCGTCCAAGGCGTGCGGAGCGATGTCGGTCCGAGCGAGCGCATCCGGATTCATCGTCAGAATGCGGGCGACGTCGAGGGCGACGTTGCCGTTGCCGACGACCACCGCGCGCTCGTGCGAGAGGTCGAATGTGGGATGTGCGTGGTCGGGGTGGCCGTTGTACCAGGCGACGAAGTCGGTTGCCGAACTGCGCCCGGGCAATTCGGCACCGGGAATGCGGAGCTCACGATCCGATGACGCCCCGACCGCGTAGATGACGGCGTGGTGGGTGTCCATCAACTCGTCGTGCGTGACGTCCTTGCCGATCTCCACGCCGAGGTGGTACGTGAATCCCTCTTGTGCAGAGATGGTTTCGAACAGGCGAGATACCTGACGCGTCTTCTGATGATCGGGTGCGACGCCGAGTCGAGCGAGGCCGTGTGGTTGTGGGAGTCGGTCGTAGACGTCGACGCTCACGCCCGGCTGCGTGAGCAGCTCGTCCGCGGCGTACATCGCCGATGGGCCCGATCCGACGATCGCGACTCGCAGCGGCTGACGATCCCGCGAGACCGACGCAGCAGGCGTGACCGGGGCCAGGATCGGCCGAGGCGGGCGCTCCTGTTTGTAGAAATCCGCATTGATCGTCAGGAACGGCAGTTGTGCCTCTGTCAGTTTCGCCTGCGGCACAATGGCATCGACCGGGCAGGCCGAGACGCATGCGCCGCAGTCGACACACGACTGCGGGTCGATGTGCAACATCTCCGCCGTCAGGAAGTCCGGCTCGTCGGGAGTGGGATGGATGCAGTTGACAGGACACGCGTAGACGCACGATGCGTCGCTGCAACATGACTGGGTGACGACGTGGGGCATGAGGTTTCCTGACGGCTGGGGCTGGCGCTATGCGGCGAACTGGCTGGAACTGCGGTCGGGTTCGCTGCGGAAACGGGACGCTTTGCCGTCGATTCCGCACAGCTTCCACATCAGGCGAGCGGCGCGATTCATCATTCCGGTGTCGTTGGCCAGCATGCGGACGTCTCCGAAGTAGTCCTGCAGTGCGTGCTGCGACTCCGGAGTACCCCAGAACAGGTCCTTCTTCACCTGCTTCGGGATGGCGAACTTCGTCCAGAACTTCTTCGGCGGAATGACGATGACGTCGCACAAAATGCGCATCGTGATCGGGAAGGCCAGCGAGAGCAAGAACCGTCCGGCCTTGGACATCTTGGGGACGCGGCGACGCAGCAACTGGTGTGCGAACGAGATGTGCCGCGCTTCCTCGGCGACGTGAATCGCCATGACGCTCTGCATGATCGGGTGGATTTCTTCACCGGACCGCAGGACCGACTTCTGGATGTGGTCGATGGGCTCCTCGCCCGCGAGAACGCCGACGAAGAACAACTCGGGCAACAAAGTGGCGAACAGGGGGATGAACGGCGACAGCATCTTCATCGGGCGACTCATGCCGGGAGCATCGGAATCGACGCGGTTGACCATCTCCTGGAACATCAGGGTGTGGTTGCACTCTTCGATGGATTCGTGGGTGCAGTAGCGTGCCTCGGCCGAGCCGTTGGGCAGCGAGAACACGTACTGCATCATGCCGCGGATCAGAATGTTCTCGAACTGAAGACCGACCTTGGCGACATTGGCCTGACGCCACATGCCGATCTCGATCTGCTTCTCGAGCGGCAGTGCTCGGTACCAGGCGTGGCCACCGATCGGGTCCGTCTTCGCGGGCAGTACCCAGCGAACATCGTTCGCGGGCACCGCGAACTTCTCGGACTCCCAGTCGATATCCACGTACGGGTCGAAGTGCTTGTGAACAGAACCCTCGGACAACAGGGTGAGTGTCTCGATGTACTGCTGCTCGTCCGCGGTGTCGGTATCGACCGAAACGGACGTGGTGCCTGTCGTCAGTGTCATGGCTTCTCCAAACGAGGTGCGAACATGGAGTTAATGTAACCCCAGTTGACACGAAAGGGAAGCGCGCTGAAAAACCGTGTTCGGTTTCCGTCTACTGTTCGTCCGAACGTTCGTCGGATACCTCGGCCACCTCGTCGGTCTCGAACAGTTGCAACTGGATCGCCGACGGATCGACCACCGGCGTGACCTGCTCGGGTGTGCTGCGCAGTACCTCGCGCAGCGCAGCCACGGCGCGACCCCATTTGCCGGCTTCGCGGTCTGCCTCGTCGACGTCGCAGTGCTCGTCTCCGAGATCGGCAGCGACCGCCATGCCACGCCACGACGCCTCCTGTTCGGCGCTGATGCGCAGGTAGGAGGCGACGACATCGCGATCGGAGTCACAACGTTCGAGCACGGTGTCGAGATCGAGTGGTTCCGCGGATTCGGCTACCAGATCGACCAATTCGAGCAGACCGTCCGGAAAGTCCTCTGCCTCGATCGGGGGCGGCGTCGGTTCGCCGAGCGCACCACCGAAATCCTCGGCGAATTTCTCGTCGACCTGGTCCCATACGTGGCTGAGCATCCGCACTGCCCACAGCAAGTGATCGGCTACGAAGGGGGAGCCGCTCACCCGCACCTGGGCGACGATGCAGTCCTGGACCAAATGCAGCATCACATCGGGCAGCTGCAAATTGAGATCGACCAACAACTCCGCAGCGCGGGTTCGTCCCGACACGGCGTGCACCAGCGTCGAATTGATCTCGACCACGGGTTCGGTGGGCTTGACCGACACGTATGCGGTGCCGTTGACGAACCGCAGGGGGATGTCGCCGTCGGGGTCGTGATCCGGCGGGAAACCGAACCACGGCTCGAGCGCTCGATCGACCAGTTGCTGCAGGTGTTCCTTGCCCTTGGGCTGTACGCACATCGGAACGACAGTGATGCCGGGCTCGGGGGTGGCGACGTCGAAACTCGGTACGTCGTATCGGCCGGTGGCGCGCGAGCTCAGGAACGACGGATGCGGGAGACCCCAGATGTCACGGAACACCGCAACGGTCGTCTTGGCCAGATCGTCGGACCAGGATCGATTCCGGTCCACGTGCGGTGCGGTCGGTTCGGAATCGACCGACATGCGAAACCCCAACGCGCTGAGCGCTTCCCGCTGCTCTTCGGTGATGGCACGGCTGTGATGCAGGTGCTCGTTCGCCGGGATCTCGCAGCGGACCATATCGAGATCCCAGGCGTAGAACTGCACGCAGGCTGCGGTGTCGGGCACGCCGTCGGTGCTGTCGTATCGCGACTCGATCACCAGCGCATCGTTGTCGCGCATCGCGCTGACGTAGTCGCCGAGTCTGCGCTGGAACTGCATCCAGGCAGCGTCGACGTCGAAGTCGAACTCGAGTGAATCGCTCATGTCGGCTCCTTACCCAGATCGCGTTGGCGTAACGCACAGTCGGTGACGCTAGCGGCGACCACCGACACGGTCTCGGTGTTCGCGGGGGCCGTCACGACGACGCTGAATCCTCGACCGAGCTGTGGAGCGGGTCGTGCTGAGACTCCTCGTCGATCACACCGAACGGCAGGGCCTCGGCGACACCGTCGAGCACTGCCGGACGCAACGCGTGCGGAACGGCGAGTACTTCTTCGATCTTGACAAGGATGCCCTGCTCGATGAGGGATCGGACGCGGTGGTCGATCAACTGCGCCGTGCGCAGATCCTCACCTTCGAGTTCGGCGTAGTCCTCGCCCTCGTTGTTGATGGGGAGCTCGTCCGTCATAGCGGCGAGCAGCGTCTGTACCGCGAAAGTGTTCGCCAGCGAACGTGACACATCGGGGTCGTCGGCATCTCCCGACAGCTGGACGCGAACGTGTTCGGCGACCAGCTCGTGCATCGTCTCCGCGCCTCGGCCGGCCAGCGAATGCGCATTGTCGCCCGGCCTGGCGGTGTCACCGTCGATGCGAATCAATTCGGTCGCGATGGCCGTCGACCAGTAGTCGACCGCGGCACCCACCTCGAGCCGGGCGGGATCGAGCGGGGTGGAGCCGACCGCGCGCTGCAGGTCGGCGTCCTCGCCCACCGCCAACCCGTCGGCCACGCGCGCGACGATGTCGTCGAGGGCAGGTAGCAGCGGCAACGCGGAGATCGCGGCGAGTTCCTGGGCCAGCGAGACGTCGGGCAGATCGATGTCGTCGGCGTCGAGCATGTCGGGCTCGTCGCCTTGGAGGAAGTCCGAGAGATCTTCCATGCAGTGCGAGTAGTCCTCGGGAGTGCCGTCCCAGAGATCGGTCTCGTCGAGGAAGGTCAAGTACTGCAGTGACGTGAGTACCAGATTGACCGCGGTGTCCTCGGCCGTGTCGGACTCGTCCTGCAGGATGCGTTCCGCGGCGTCCACCAGCAGGTGTGCATCGGCGGGCAGCCAGGCACTGGGAGAGAAGCCGTTACGGGCTCCGGCCAGTTGGGTCAGTGTCGACGACACGAGTCGAGAGATCGCCTCCGATTGTTCCGACATCTCGCTCTCGTCGAGCCATTCGACGAAACCGTCGATCAGATCGGCGATGCGTTCGGTGACGGCACCGGTGGGGGCCGGTCGGGATTGCTGGTGACGCCGTTGCCGGGCCTTGGTCTTTTCCGCACGTTTCTGTCCGCGGTTGGCAGGCCGCTTCGATCCCATGACTGCCAGCTTATCGGTAGGCATGTCCGGTTTCGTCGATCCGTGCCCTCAGCGAAGTAGGAACGAGCCCGCAGATGCAGGAAGAGCTGGATTCGATGCGCGACGATACAGCTCTGCGGGGCGGCCGCCGCCTGCGGTCGAGGTTGTGCCTGTCCCTTCGAGTGACCCTATGACGTGACGTCGGAACGTGTCTTTCGGCAGAGCGCGATCGAACACGATCTCGTACAGCTCGCGGAGTTCGAGAAGGGTGAACTCCGCGTCCGTCAGCAGTGCGGGATCGACCGCACGCGCGTAGCGATCACGGAGGTCGAGAACTGCCTCGGTCACCATGGTGCCGTGGTCGAAGGCCAGTGTCGACACCGGTGCGGAGTCGTCTATCGGCATCGATTCGGTTGTGGGAGCAAATGATCGAGCCGAGATTGCTGCGCCGTGCGCCATCGACAGGACCCAGCCGCGGTCGTCGCGGTCGGGATCGTCGAACATCCTCAGCTGGTGAAAAGTGAGATCGATCAACTCTGCCTTTGTCCTCAACGCGCGGTCTGCCGCGTCGGCGAGAGTCTCCGACGGTCGCAGAAAGGTGCCCGGTAGCGCGGGGCCGCGCTCCGACGGCACCACGACGACGTGCAATTGCCGTTCGCGGACGGTCAGTACCGCCACATCGACTGCCACGGAGGGGCGCGGGTAGTCGGTCAGCGCGTTGCCGTCTCGGTCTCGCCAGGTCATGCGTTGCAGCTTAGCGCAGTAATGATCTATAGTTAGCTCAACATCGATCTAAGGGGTAGGTATGCAGTTGACGGACATTCAGCACGACCGAGCGCGGGGCGTTCTCCTCGGAACGGCAGTGGGTGACGCCTTGGGCGCGGGCTACGAGTTCGGATACCCCTCACCCGAGACGACGATCGCCATGGTCGGCGGCGGCGCATTCGATTGGGCCCCGGGGGAATGGACCGACGACACCTCGATGGCGCTCTGCATCGCGCGTGCCCTCGAGCAGGGTGGAGACATCGACGACATCGCCGAGAATTTTCGCGCGTGGTTTGCCCAGAACCCTCCGGATGTAGGAAATCAAACGCGCTCCGTGCTCGCGCAGACCACACTCAGCGGTGCCGAGATGACCGCGGCGGCAGCGTCACTGTCGGGTAGAACCGGCGGCAACGGATCGCTCATGCGTACCGCACCCGTCGCCTTGGCCTACCTCGACGATGCGGCCGGATGTCGAGCTGCTGCTGCACGGATCAGTGCCCTCACCCATTCCGACCCGCATGCCGGTGAGGCATGCCAATTGTGGACTCACGCAATTCGATACGCGGTTCTTCGCGGTACATACGGTGGGGTGCGTGAATTTCTGGCCGAGGTCGACACCGACGTCCGCGAGTTCTGGCAGCCCCTGCTCGATCAGGCGCAGGAGGGGCAGCCGTCCGATTTCCCGAACAACGGCTGGGTGGTCCACGCTCTGCAGACGGCGTGGTGGGCGATCCATCGGTCCGCCGACGCGGAGCGGCCCCTGCCTGCCGCTCTCGAACTGTGCGTCCGCGCCGGCGGCGACACCGACACCACGGCAGCCATCGCGGGAGGACTCCTCGGAGCGCGTTGGGGCGCATCGGCGGTGCCGCGCGAATGGCGCGACATCGTCCACGGATACCCAGGGTTGCGCGCCGACGATCTCGATCGAATCACCACGAACATCATTGCAGCGAGGGAGGTTTCATGACAATCATCGACGTGGTCCAGGGCGACATCACCGACGTTGCCGCCGATGCGATCGTCAATGCCGCCAATGCACGATTGCTCGGCGGCGGGGGAGTGGACGGTGCCATCCATCGAGCCGGTGGGCCGACGATCCTCGCGGAGTGCAAGGCGCTGCGGGCCACCACCCTGCCGCACGGCCTCGACGTCGGCGCAGCCGTCGCCACCACCGCGGGCAGACTTCGCGCCGGCTGCGTCATTCACACCGTCGGCCCGCGCTTCTCCCCACACGAGGACAGATCTGAGCTGCTGCGACTCTGCTATGCCCGAAGTCTTGCTCTGGCAGCGTCGATGAACCTGAAGTCCATCGCTTTTCCCCTGATCTCCGGCGGGTCCTACGGATGGCCGATGCACGACGCAGTCACCCAACAGGTCGTGGCAGTCAAAGCTGCCCGGCCGTCGGTCGACCTCGTCATGCTGATCGCCTACTCCCGCGAAGCCGCGAACCTGACGCGGCGGTTGGTGGGTTGACTGCGGTCAGTTCTCGCAGCCGACGGCATCTTCGTCGCGGTCCAGCTTGGTGCTGTATCCCGGATCCCCGGCGTAGATCGGGTCTGCACCCGCTGCACGGACCGCATCGCAATTGGCGTACGAGACGGCAGAAGGCACTGCGACGAACGGCGCGGGAGCGGTGTAGACGGGCTCGGGTGTGTACACCGGCTCCGGCGTGTAGACGGGCTCCGGAATGTACGCGGGCTCGGGCGGCGGGATGTATTCCGTTGTCGTCGGTATCTCGACGACGGCGGCGACCGCTTCGGTCGTCGGGGCTGCGGTGGTGGTGGTCGGGACCGGTGTGGTTGTCGACGGCGTTGCGGTGGTCGTCGTGACGGTCGGTAACGCAGGCACGGCCGCGACCGGTGCGATGGCGGTCGTGGTCTCGGGTTCGGTCGTGGTGGTCAGCCCCATCACGAACAGGGCGGGGAGGACGGCGATGGCAGGTACCGCCCAGACCTTGCGGCCCCGCGCGGGTGACGAGCGCAGGTACACGACTCCGCTGCCGACCAGCAACGCGCCGACGAGCAGCGCGCCGAACTCGAACGAGACCACTGCCCCGATCAGAAAGAAGGCACCGAAAACAATCGCGGCCCAAGCGAATACCTTCCCGAACAGGGGGCGGCGAGGCGCTCGAGCCTCGGGTGCCGGTCGCTGAAAGGGTGGCGGGTAGGCGCTGGTCATGTCGAGGGGTCCGTTCGGATCGCGAGAGGTGTCGATGTCGCGGCCGAGATGTCACCCGCGAGACCGGAAGCAACCGTCTCGTTCTATTCGAACCGGTCGGTCGCATTTCCGTTCACCATGTCGTACCGACGGGGTACCTCGTTACATCCCGTGCGAGAACGGCAACCGCTCGATCGGTAGTGCTCGCGAAAACCGCCGATCGCAGTGATAGAACTGCCGTCGGGATCGGAGACCGATACGAGCGGCATCGACGGCTCGACTCGTCGCACAGAATCTGTCGGTGGCTCGAGTAGGGTCGTCACGTGCCCGAAATCGGGTACCGATACGAGCAGGCAGGGGACAGCGACGGTGTTGACGCTTCATCGCGCCGAACGCGCTGGAACGCTCGCGGCTGCACTGGCCGACATCCTGTCCGTGCCGTTGGACGATCCGTTCGTGCCCGAGATCGTGTCGGTCCCGGCGAAGGGCGTCGAGCGGTGGCTCACACAGCGATTGTCGAGCACACTGGGCGGTTCGGATGGCGACGGCATCGCAGCCAACATCGACTTCCCGAGCCCGACGCGGTTGGTCTCGCGCGCCATTGCTGCGGTCGACGACATCGACCCCGACGACGATCCCTGGGCTCCGGGCCGGGTTCTCTGGACCGCGCTGGAGGTGATCGACGACTGTCGCACGGAAGCTTGGGCGTCGGTGCTGTTCAAGCATCTCGGTGCAGATTCCGAGGATCATCGGGTGGGACGCCGCTGGTCGACGGCGTCGCATGTGGCAGAATTGTTCCGCACGTACGGGTCTCAGCGTCCCCAGATGCTGCGCGACTGGTTCGACGGGCGCTTCACCGACGGCCACGGTGGCGATCTCGACGAGGACCTGCTGTGGCAACCGCGAGTGTGGGCCGCGCTGCGCGAGCGAATCGGCAGCCCGAGCCCAGCCGAGCGCCTGCCGCAGACCTGCGCACGACTCCGGGATGCACCGGAGTCGGTGGACCTACCGAGCAGGTTGTCGGTGTTCGGTCCGACCCGGCTGACAACCGATCAGCTCGAGATACTGAGTGCGCTGTCGCAGGCTCGCGACGTGCACATCTGGGTTCCGCATCCGAGCCCGTCGATGTGGCACACCCTCGCCGAGATCCCGGCGGTGACGCGCCGACGAGACGACACGACAGCTCTGGCCGTGGAGCACCCGCTGCTGGCCGGCCTGTCGCGAGACGTGCGAGAACTTCAGGCCACCATCGCGTCGGTGGCGACGCACACCGTGCATCACGAGGGGCCGCAAGCAGCGAACACTCTGCTCGGTCGAATTCAGTCGGACATCACCGCGGATTCGTCTCCTACTCCCGAATTCGAGGACGGCACTACGTTCGCCGACGGATCGGTGCAGATTCACGCGTGTCATGGACCGGCTCGCCAAGTGGAAGTTCTGCGCGAATCGTTGCTGCATCTGTTCACTTCCGACCCGACGCTCGAACCACGCGACGTGCTGGTGATGTGCCCGGATGTCGAGACCTACGCGCCGCTGATCCGCGCGAACTTCGGGCAGACGGCACTGGTGCATCCGGGGCACCGGCTCCGGGTGCGGCTGGCCGATCGGGGCCTGCGCCGTACCAACCCCGTCCTCGACGTCATCGCCACCGTGCTGGATTTCTCGGAGGGCCGGGTGACGGCGAGCGAGCTCTTGGACTTTGCCGCGAGTGGTCCGGTGCGCGAGAAGTTCTCGTTCACCGACGACGATCTCGAGCGACTGCGCGAGTGGGTGACGAGCTCAGGTGCCCGCTGGGGATTGACAGTTCGACAACGAGAAGCATACGGCCTGAACGGTTTTCGACAGAACACCTTCAAGTCGGCGCTCGATCGCATCTTGCTGGGAGTGGCAGCGGACGAGACTCGCAACGAGTACCTCGACCTCGCGCTGCCTCTCGACGATGTCGACAGCAACGACATCACGCTCGCCGGCCGCTTCGCCGAGCTGGTGGACCGGCTCGCCTCGGTGCTCCGAGCACTTTCCGGTCCGGCATCGGTGACCGAGTGGACGCGGCAGCTGGGGCGCGCCCTCGATCTCCTCGCCGACGTGCCCACAGCCGACGAATGGCAACTGGCACAAGCACATCGCGAGATCTCCGATGCCACCGAACACGGCGGCACCGCCGAGCTGCGGCTCGCGGACGTGCGTGCCATGCTGGCCGGAAGACTGGCCGGCCGACCCACCCGAGCGAACTTTCGAACCGGCGAGCTGACCGTGTGCACCATGGTGCCGATGCGCTCGGTGCCGCACCGAGTGGTGGTGCTGCTCGGGCTCGACGACGAGGTGTTCCCCCGAGTGGGCAGTATCGACGGAGACGACATCCTCGCCCGTGATCCGGCCGTCGGCGAACGAGACACTCGCAGCGAGGATCGGCAACTGCTCCTGGACGCGGTGATGTCGGCCGAGGAGAAACTGCTGTTGTTCTACACCGGAGCAGACCCCGTCGACGGGTCGGCCAAGCCGCCCGCGATCCCGCTGCGCGAGTTGATGGACGTCCTCGAGGTGACCGCGGGCGGAAGCGTCGAACATCGGCATCCGCTGCAGCCCTTCGACCCACACAATTTCGAAGCCGAACACCCGTTCAGCTTCGACACGGTGGCCCTGGCCGGAGCCGTCTCCCAGCAGCGGACGCCCGATCCGGTCGCACCATTTCTGCCGGACGCGCTCCCTGCTGCCGATCGCGGGGACGTCGAACTCGCCGAACTCATCGCCTTCGTCGAGAATCCGGTGCAGGCCTTTCTGCGGCAACGGCTCGGCTTCCGCGTTCCCGAGCTAGAGGACGACCTGGCGGACAGCTTGGACATCGAGCTGGATCCGTTGTCCCGGTGGAACATCGGTGATCGGATGCTCGCTGCAGTGCTCGCTGGTGGGGACATCGGAGAATTCGCCGACGCCGAGTGGCGGCGCGGCACCCTCCCGCCGTTTCATCAGGGTCGCCGCGAGATGTCCGACATCCGGCAGATCGTCGGAATCATTGCCGACGCGGCCGCTCCCTTCCACGAGGGTCCGGCCGAGACGATCGACGTCGCGGTCGATCTCGGCGACGGCCGACGCCTGACCGGCACCGTCACCGGAATCCACGGCCGCACGCTGGCACGTTCGTCGTATTCGCGACTGGCCGCCAAGCACCGGCTGGCCGCCTGGCTGCGGTTGCTGGCGGTGGCGGCATCGGAGGCAGGGGACTGGAGCGCCGTCACCATCGGCCGCGCGAGCGGAATGCGCCCGCCTCGTCGCTCTCGGCTGAGCGCCCCGCCGGATCCCGTTGCCGTACTGAGAGATCTGGTGGACTTGCGTGATCGTGGAATGACGTCGCCGCTGCCGATATCGACCGGTACCGCATCGGCATATGCGGAGAAGCGGTTCGGTGGCGGGTCCATCGAGGACGGCTACGACTCGGCCACGTGGGCTTGGCGGGGCGACTTCGGCGACGGCACCGATCGATCGTTGCGGTACGTCCACGGTTCGGCCTTGTCGTTCCAGGCATTGCTCGTTGCGGCCCCGCTCGCCGACGAGACCGAGCCCTCGAACGAGAAGAGCCGCTTCGGGATTCTCGCTCGAAAGCTGTGGGATCCGTTGCTGATCGCCGAGAACATGGGGAACGCATGACCGCCGCCCGCGGATTCGACCTGCTCGGTCCGATGCCGACCGGAACGACCGTCCTCGAAGCCAGCGCCGGGACCGGCAAGACGTACGCGATCGTGGGGTTGGCCGCGCGCTACATCGCCGAAGGGATCGCCGAGATCTCGGACCTGCTTCTGGTGACGTTCAGTCGAGCCGCGACCCAGGAACTCCGTGATCGCACCCGAAGCAGGTTTGCGTCGATCGCCCGGGACCTGGCCGACCCGGACACCGCTCGCGCATCTCGGGATCCACTCGTGGCATTTCTGGCCGCAGTCGACGACGCAGAAGTCGACCGGCGGCGTCGACGGTTGCGTAGGGCCTTGTCGGACTTCGACGCCGGAACCATCGTCACCACTCACAGTTTCTGTCAGCGCATGCTCGACGGACTCGGCATCGCAGGCGAGCGCGAACCGGAATCGACGTTCGTCGAATCCGTCTCGGACCTACTCGAACAGGTCGTGGACGATCTGTATCTGCAGATGTTCAGCGGTGACGACGAGGCGCCGGCATTCAGCAGGCGGGATGCCCAGCAGTTGGCGTTGTCGGCCGTGGGTGACCAGCAGTCGATTCTGTATCCCGACACCGAGGACTCGGACGACGACAATCGCGAGCCGGCACTGCGTGTGCGGTTCGCCCGGGAAGCGCGCCGGGAGATCGAACGTCGCAAACGCCTGCTCGGTGTGCGCGACTACAACGATCTTCTGGGACTTCTGCATTCGGTGTTGTCGGACCCCGTCCACGGTGAGGCTGCCTGTGCGCGAGTGCGAGATCGATTCCGCGTCGTGTTGATCGACGAGTTCCAGGACACCGACCCCATGCAGTGGGACATTCTGCGGCGGGCGTTTCACGGCTCCACGACGCTCATCCTCGTCGGCGATCCGAAGCAGGCCATCTACGCGTTTCGCGGAGCCGAGGTTCTGAGTTACCTCGACGCCGTGCAGACCGCGGACCACCTCTACGAGCTCACCGCCAACTGGCGTAGTGATTCGGGGCTGCTCGACGCCCTGCACCATCTGTACGGCGGCGCAGCCCTCGGCCACGACGACATCGTGGTGCACCCAGTCGAAGCGCGAAACCCTCTCTCGCGCATGGTCGGACATCCTCCCCTGCGGCTGCGTTACCTGCCGCGAACCGGCGCTGGTCCACTGCGGCAAGGCTTTCCGGCAGTCGACCGGCTCCGATCCAGGGTTGCGGCAGACGTTGCGGCGGACATCGTCGAGCTGTTGTCCGGACACGCCGAGCTCGAGCGATCCGACGGCCGCCGGGTGATCGAACCGCGTGACATTGCGGTGTTGACCCGAACGACCAAGCAGGTGGCGTTGATTCGGGACGCACTCGACGCGGTCGGGGTGCCGTCCGTCGTGTCGAGCAGCACCAGTGTGTTCGGTACCGAGAGTGCCCGACACTGGCTGTGGTTGCTGCAGGCGATCGAGCAACCCCATCGCACCGATCGCGTACGTCTGGCCGCCCTGACTCCTCTGCTCGGGTGGACCGCTGCGCAGCTCGACTCCGGGGCCGAGGATGCGCTGTCTCAGGTCAGCAGCCGGCTGCGTGAGTATTCGGTGCTGTTCGACGAGGCCGGGTTCGCGGCAGTCTTCGAGCGGGTGTCGGCCCAGTCCGGACTCGACGCCCGGTTGCTCGCGGTCGACGCCGGTGAACGCACGATGACCGACCTGCGGCACATCGCCCAATTGCTCAATCGCGCCGCGGTATCCGAGTCCTACGGAATCACCGCCCTCACTCGCTGGCTGACCGACCGAATCAAGGAACCGGCAGCGGGCGGGTCGACCGACCGCAGTCGTCGACTCGACAGTGATTCCGCCGCAGTGCAGATCATGACGACACACGGCAGCAAAGGGCTCGAATTTCCGGTCGTCTACCTGCCCTACGCGTGGGACACGTTGTACTTCAGCAAGCCGTCGACGCTGTTGCTGCACGAGAACGGCACGCGAATCCGAGACGTCGGCGGACCGTCCGGAACGGGCTACGCGGCCAGGAAGATCCTCAACGACCAGGAGGAAGCAGGCGAGGAACTGCGACTGCTCTACGTCGGTCTCACCCGCGCCGAGAGTCGGATCGTGCTGTGGTGGGCCCCGGGCCGAAACACCGCGACGTCCTCGCTGCACCGCATGCTGTTCGGACGCATCCCCGGAATTGCTCTGCCGGAGCCGTCGTACAAGGTTCTCGACGACGCGACGACGGCGAACCGGCTCCAATCCTGGGTCGGGTCGGCAGCCGACCTCATCTCGGTCGAACCGGTGGGGCCCGGCGAGCCGTCCACCGCACACTGGATTCGTCCCGAGCAACCGCAACTCGACGTCGCTGCCGCACGATTCGATCGAACCCTCGACCTGCTGTGGCGTCGAACGTCGTACTCCGCGTTGACAGCTCACGCTCACGACGCCGCGCCCGCCCAGACCGAGGTAGGAGTGACCAGCGAGACCGAGCATCCCGAGAAGACGGACGAGCCCGCCGACACGGCCGTGGGCAGCGAATACCCGGGAAGCGAGCACATCGACGAACAGCTGGACGGAATCGCGTCACCGATGAACGGCATGCCTGCCGGCGCGGCGTTCGGAACGCTCGTCCACGAGGCACTCGAACACGTCGACACGTCCGCACCCGATCTGCTCGCGGAACTCGAGCGTCGCTGCGCTGCGGCGGTGGCGTCGCGAATGGCGGAGGTCGATCCGGCGGCGTTGGCCCAAGCCCTTCTACCGGTGATGCAGACACCGTTGGGATTCGGGACGCTCGCCGACGTAGCGCCGTCCGACCATCTGGCCGAGCTCGACTTCGAGCTGCCTTTGGCCGGCGGAGACGATCCGGTGACGAACACGTTCACGTTGAAGACCGTGGCGCGCCTGTTGCGTCATCACCTCGATCCGGCGGACGTGCTCGCGTCCTACGCGGATCTGCTCGACGGTCTCGAGTCGACACCACTTCGCGGCTTCCTCACCGGAAGTATCGACTCGGTTCTGCGCGCGGCAGGACCGCGGTACGTCGTGGTGGACTACAAGACGAATCGAATCGCCAGAGGTGATCTGACGACCGGCAATTTCACGCGCGAGAAGATGGCCGAGGAGATGATCCGCTCGCACTATCCGCTGCAGGCAATTCTGTATGCCGTTGCGCTGCATCGATATCTGCGCTGGCGTCAATCGAATTACGACCCGCAACTGCACCTCGGCGGAATCCGATACCTGTTCGTGCGGGGCATGGTCGGACCGCAGACCCCCGCCGGGTGTGGGGTGTTCGACTGGGATCCGCCGGCCGCACTGGTGATCGAGCTGTCGGACCTGCTCGCTGGGAAGGTGACTCGATGACCGGCGTCTCGATTGCGCTGCGCGGCAGTGGAATTCTGCGCACCTTCAACGATGTGGGTGTGCTGTCGGCATCCGATGTGCACGTGGCGCTGCGCCTCGGTGCCCTGGCCGGTGAGTCGTCGGAGAACGTACTGCTCGCCACTGCTCTGACCGTGCGTTCGGTGCGATCGGGCTCGGTGTGCCTGGATCTGCGACGACTGCGGGACGTCACCGTCGACGAGGATTCGGACGTCGATCCGAGCGCGCTTCCGTGGCCGGAGCTCGACGACGTGCTCCGAGCACTGAGGGTGAGCCCACTGGTGGTCGGCAGCCCGAATGGACCGTTGCGGCCGCTGAAACTGGTCGACACCGATCAGGGTGAGCTGCTGTACCTGGACCGATATCACCTGCAGGAGAGCACCGTTCGAGATCTGCTCGACGTGCGTTCACAATCTCATCCCGCCGCCGATGCCGTCGAAATCAGCGACGCGCTGGCCACGCTGTTCGTGGACGAATCGGGCGCACCGACGGCCGCTCCCGATCGACAGCGAATAGCGGCAGCGCTGGCGGCGACCCAATGGACGACGGTCATCGCCGGCGGACCTGGAACCGGAAAGACCCACACCGTAGCGAGAATTCTGGCGCTCCTCGTCCGCGAACACGGAAGCGATCTGCGCATCGGGCTCGCCGCACCCACCGGCAAGGCCGCAGCCCGGTTGCAGGAGTCCGTGTCCGAACAAGCCGGTCTCCTCGGGCTTCCGGCAGACCTCAAAGCAATGACGCTGCACCGACTTCTGGGATGGAAGCCTGGCAGCAAGACGAGGTTTCGGCACGACGCCGAGAACCGGCTGCCGTACGACGTCATCGTCGTCGACGAAACCTCGATGGTGTCGCTGACGATGATGTGTCGGCTGCTCGAAGCCGTGCGTCCGGAGTCCCGGTTGATTCTCGTCGGCGACCCGGATCAGCTGACGTCGGTCGACGCGGGCGCGGTGCTTGCAGATCTGGTGGCCAGGCCGGTGACCGGAATCGAGAACCCGGTTCTGGCGCAGCTCGTCGACGCGGACTTCGCCGCCGCCGAGGACCCCGCGGAAGCGGCCCTGAGCCCGTTCGAGCGAGACCGACTGCGCGGCGGCGTCGTTCGGCTCAGTCGAGGCCGGCGGTTCGGCGGAGCCATCGCTCGCTTGGCCGTGGCCGTGCGAGACGGCCGGGGCGACGATGTCATGGCGTTGCTCGAATCCGGCGCGGAGGAGATCTCGTTTCATGGCCCCGACGACGTCGACGCGCTGCGCTCCGACGTGATCGACACCGCAGCCGAGGTCACCGCCGCTGCAGTACGCGGAGATGCCACCGCAGCACTGCTCGGGCTCGAGAAACATCGCCTACTGTGCGCGCACCGCGAGGGTCGATGGGGGGTCTCGCGGTGGGACCGGCAGGCGATGGAGTGGGTAGGAGAAGGAAGCGGTACGTTTCTCGATCCTTCGCTTTGGTATCCCGGTCAGCCCTTGTTGGTGACGGCCAACGACCACGAGGCAAGGATCTACAACGGGGACACCGGCGTTGTGGTGTTGGGAGACAACGGAACTCCGATGGCAGCGTTCGCCCGAGGTCGTGGCCACGTGTTGATCCACCCGAATGTGCTCTCCTCGGTACACACCGTGTACGCAATGACGATCCACCGCAGTCAAGGCAGTCAGTACGACACAGTGTCGGTTCTGCTGCCCGCCGAGGCATCGACACTGTTGACCCGAGAACTGTTGTACACCGCCATCACCCGCGCTCGATCGCACGTACGGGTGATCGGTACCGAAGAGGCCATCCGAGCGGGCGTCGAACGTCAGGTGCTGCGGGCGAGCGGCCTGCGCCGAAAGATCCTGTAGTTCGTCGGATCCTCGTCGTCACCGGCACGCGTGTCGGTCTGCCCTCGTCACCGCGTCCATGCTGTGTGCGACCAGGAGCCAGGTGCGGGCAAGGTTCTTCCACACCGCGACCGAGTTCTCCTCGCTCGCGTCGTCGGGGCGGGCTCGAACAGCGGCCGATCGATGCAGCGAGACTGCTCGCGCTGTCAACGCGTCGAGATCGCCGTCGGCGCACACCGATCGAACGGTGTGCGCGTCGACGCGCCGACCGATCAACTGGCACAGCGTCTGAAGTGACCTCAGCTCGGCAGGAACGTCGTCGGATGTCTCCGAGGGGTTCTCGGTCGCTGCGCCGTTCGTGCGACCGACGATCCCGCGTTGGAGGTCGACCGGCCCCGATGATGCACCGTCGGCCGCCACGCTCCACACGCTCAGGAACGACGGATGCGGGACGTTCCAGATCTCTCGGAACGTGCGGGTGATCATCTCCGCGACGAGTGCCGCATCTGCTCGGGCGTCGGTTCGCGTGAGATCGATGATCGACCCGTCTGCAACCTGCTTGCCTCGATCCAGCCAACCGCAGTCGAGTAGCTGCACATCCATGGCCGTCGCGTCCGGGGCATCCGGGTACAGCAGTGACGGCAGCGCTGCCACCGACACCAGCACGCCGCTGTCCGTCGCCGCCACGTCGATGTACGGGCGCAACCCACGCTCGCCGGGGCTCGCCTGAGCGGCGGACACCGTGATGTAGTCGCGCCGCGGCAAGGTCCGAAGACGCGCATGCAGGTTTTCGGTGAACGTGGCCCACGCGAGCGCGGTGGTGGAGTCGAAATGGCCGTTCTGCAGTGCGGTCACGGTGCGAACCCTCTTCTCGGACGAGAACTGATGCCTGTACCCGAGACCGTAGCGAGGGGGTCCGACAAGAAACCGCGTCAGTACACGTCGCGCAGGTAGCGCTTCGATTGCTTGAGCTCGTTGACATAGTCCTCGGCGGCGTCGGGGGAGCGGCCACCGTGTTCGGCGACGATCTCGTGCAATGCCTCGTCGACGCCCTTGGCCATGCGAGCCGCATCGCCACAGACGTAGAGCTGCGCGCCGGCTTCGAGCCACCCGTAGAGCTGCTTTCCCGCCTCACGCATCCGGTGTTGGACGTAGATCTTCTGAGTCTGGTCGCGAGAGAAGGCCAGATCGAGTCGCGTCAGCAGACCGCTGCGCTCGAAATCGGTGAGTTCGCCCTCGTAGAGGAAGTCGCTCGCTCGATGCTGATCGCCGAAGAACAGCCAGTTCTCGCCTGCAGCGCCGCGGGCGCGACGTTCGTGCAGGAACGCGCGGAACGGGGCCACTCCGGTTCCCGGCCCGATCATGATGATCGGGGTGTCGTCGGACGGGAGGCGAAACGACTTGTTGGCGGACAGGAACACTCCCGCCTGATGCCCGTCCCCGATGCGATCGGCCAGATACGTCGAGCAGACTCCGCCTCGATCGCGCTCGGCCGACCGGTACCGAACCGTGGACACGGTCAGATGAACAGTGCCCTCGTGCGCGAGCGGGGACGAGGAAATCGAGTAGACCCGGTGCTGCAGAGGACGCAGCAAACCGAGGAATTCGGCTGGGTCGAACGTCCCCGACGGGTCGAGATCGAGAACGTCCACGACATCGCGACCCCAGGTCCAGGCGTCGTACGATGCGCGGTCGCCGTTCTGCAGAACGTGATCGAGCTCGGCGTCACCGGCCCGTTCGGCGACGGCCTCGATCAGATCCATGGACGGGATGCCGATTTCGTACTCCGTCGTCAGCGCCTGTGCGAGGGTGATCTCGCCGGATTTCGTGTGGACGGCCGTGTCTGCCGGCACTCCGAGGCGGTCGACGACGGCGGAGACCAGTGCTGCGTCGTTGACGGGTTTGACGCCGAAACCGTCGCCGGCCTCGTAGGCGATGCCGCTCTCGCCCAGCGCTATCTCGAAGTGTCGAACTTCTTTTGCGGATGTCGGACCGGACAGGCGACTGTTGCTCAGAACCTGCGCGCGGTAAGGATTCTTCCGATTCCACGGTGAGCGCTTCGATGCGGTCTTGGTGGCGCCGAGATCGCCGATTCGAGCGTCGATGTCCTGTACCTGCCTTGCAATTGTCGTCACGATGCGTCGAGCGAAAGGTCGACTGTTCGAAGACTAATCGTGCGCAGTCACTCGCGGTGCAGGACCTCTATTCCGTCGACGGAGAAGACGACGTCGTATCCGCTCGCCAGCGCCCGGCTGATCGCCTGACTATCACCGGTCTCGTCCGTCGGCCAACCCGGCGGCCGTTCGCGGTTCACGACGATCCAATCCGGGACGGTCGAATCGGTCGTGCGCTGCGGAAAGACCGACACGTCGTGGTCGGCGACGAGTTGGGCCACCAGATTGTTCGACGCCGCAACTCGATCATCGGCAGGAATCCACTCGGAGATTTCTCGGACGGTCTCGGCTTGCGGATCGATCGTCCATTCCTGGGCATGCACCACGCGTGACATGGGCAGGAATGGCAATGTGACGACCGCGAACGCGGCTACGAACGCGACGATGTAGTGCCGGCCGCGTTCGCTGAGCTGACCGTGCCGGTGGCTGCGCGCGAACGCGTCGAGCAGGGCGACGAACACGATGACCATGAGGATCGCGTTGTAGTGATAGATCGGCTTCCAGAAGTTCGTGTTGTCACTGAGAAAACGCCATGCCACCGTCGGGACCGCGATCAGCAGTAGCGGAGAGCGCAGAGCGAAGAAGCCGGTGACCGCGAGCAGCAGAAACGCCGTGGCCGCCCGCGAATCGCCGGCAACCAGACCGTGCGCTGTATCGGCGATGCCTTCGCCCAGAGGAGGCAGTTTCGAGCCCTGGTCGTACGAGTTGTCGGAGCTCAGGGCCGGGACGATCACCTTGACCGCGAGCACCATCCAGGTCAGTCCCCAGACAGCCGTCAGCGCACCCAGGATGCGGGTTCGTCCGGTCGTCCACAGCGCCACCAACGCCCCGATGACGATCACTGTCAGACCCATGTCCTCTTTCACGAAGACAAGCGGCAGTGCCCAGGCCAAGGCCGGCAGCCAGCGCTGCCGAACCAGCGCGACCATGGACATGGCCAGCAGCGGCATCGCGAAGGCCACCTCGTGAAAATCGAAGTTCAGCGCAGCCTGGACTCCCCAGGACAGTCCGAACGCCGCGGCGATCACGATGCCGACGATCGTGCCGAACTTCTGTACCGCCAGTCGGCTGATCGGAATCACGGCGAGTGCGAACAAGACCGCTTGCGCGATCAGCAGCGTCTCCGCGTGTGGGAACAGCCGATAGACAGGCCCCAACAACGCGGTGATGGGCGAGAAGTGATCGCCGAGCGTGTTGTAGCCGGTGCCGAGCAGATCGGACGTCGGCGCGCGAAACTGCGAGTACGACGCGATCTGCTGAACGAATATCCCCAGGTCGAATCCGGAGGTGCGGAGCTGGCGATGGCCGAGGACGGACATCACCGCGTACAGGGTCGCCAGCACGGCGAACGAGACGGCAGGCACCAGCGTCTCGGCGGAGCCGAGTCGTGCGCGCCGGTCCGTGGTCGCGGTTCTGTCGGTGGCTGTTCTGTCGGTCGCGGTGTCGACACTGTCGGCATCGGTGACGACCGTGGATTTCTCGGTAGTGGTCACGAGAAGGCATGTCTACCGGACCGACGTGAGATGTTCCTGAGAACCGCCGGTCAGCGCTTGCGTTTCTTCGCAGGCTTGCGTCGGGGCGGCTGCGAGGTGAGGTGATAGTAGAGCGCATCCTCGGAGTCCTCGACCACCACATCGATGAAGTCGCCCACTTCGAGGTAGTCGTTGACGGCAATTCTTTCGGTCGAGCCGATGACTGCTTTCACCGATCGGGCGGGAACGAGGCCTCTGCGGCCGTCCGGTCCGACGGCAAGTGCATAGCGTGGGCCGGTGCGGGTGACCCTGGCGCTGATGAAGTCCGGATCTTTCGGAATCGGGTCGGCCGCGAGCACGCCGCCGTCCTTGGACGCGGCCGTCAACGAGTCGAGCTGCGCGGCCAGATCGTCGGCCATCGCATCCACCTGATCGAGCAGGTGGGCCATGTGCGCGGCGTAGTCGGTGTGCTTCTTGGTCGGCTTGAGTGCCTCACCGGGCTTGTACATGTCCTCGTGTGTCAGCTCGCCCCAGGCGTCCTGCAGGCGCGTCTTGACCTGGACTTCCACCTTCACGTCGAGATCGCCCTGGTGAGTGGCGACTCGAACGACCAGCACGGCGTGATACGCGCGGTAGCCGCTCGGCTTGGGAAAGGCGACGTAGTCGGTGGGTGGTTGCGCGAACCGTACGGAGCATTCCGGGTCGTTGCACGCACGCTCGAGCGCGGCAACGAACGTCAGCTGATCGCGCGGGGTCTTGCACAGCACCTTGACGCCGACTAGATCGGGCAACGCCTCGGCGACGGCATCGGCGTCGGTCGGTTCGGTGATGCGGCCCTCGGAGAGGTAGCGGCGCAATTTGTCGGCCGATCTGCCCGGGTCCTTGATGCGTGCCATCTGCGCGTTCAATCGGTCTCGATCGACGTCCTCGAGAATCTCGTCGGCGATGGTCTCGAGGAAATTCTGCGCGGTGACGAGAGCGGCTTCCCACGCTCGACGACGCTGCAGGTACAGCTCTTCGACCAAGTCGTCGATACTCGTTGCCGATGTCACGATGCCGAGGTTAACGCAGAAGTGTCGCCGATCCTTTCGGCGGCGCGCATTCGAGCTGTGGTGCGCCTGTGTCCGGTTTACGCTCTACCGCATGACCGTGGCCTCGGAACAGAAGGACGACTTCGTCGAGCAGTTCGATCCCTTTCGCCGTGAGTTGCTCGCACACTGCTATCGCATGACCGGGTCGATCCACGATGCCGAGGACCTGTTGCAGGAGACGTACATTCGCGCGTGGCGGGGGTACGCCAAGTACGAGGGCCGATCGTCCCTGCGCACATGGCTGTACCGAATCGCAACCAATACCTGCCTCACCGCTCTCGACGGCCGGGCGAAGCGTCCTTTGCCGACGGGTTTGGGCGCACCGAGTTCAGGTCCCACCGACGAACTGGTGCAGAACAACGAGATTCCGTGGCTGGAGCCGATCGCCGATTGCGAACTGGCGGATGCGAGCGATCCCGCCTCGATCGTGGTGGCGAAAGAATCCGTACGGCTCGCCTTCGTCGCCTCGCTGCAACATCTGTCGTCGCGGCAACGCGCGGTGCTGCTGATGCGCGAAGTGTTGCAGTGGAAAGCGTCGGAGGTTGCCGAAGCTCTCGCCACGACGACGACCGCAGTCAACAGCCTCCTGCAGCGAGCACGGGAGCGTCTCGACGAGATCGCGCCCGAGCTCGACAACGTCGAGCCCATCGAATCCGCGGAACTACAGAAACTTCTCACCCAGTACGTGGAGTGTTTCGAGAGCTACGACATCGATCGACTGGTCACGCTGTTCACCTCGGACGCAGTATGGGAAATGCCGCCGTTCGTCGGGTGGTATCAGGGTGGCGAAACGATCGGATCTCTCATCCGGAACAACTGCCCCGCAAACGGAGCAGGCGACATGCGGATGGTGGCCACCTCGGCCAACGGTCAACCTGCGTACGGGCTGTACATGCTGGCAGAGGACGGTGTGCACCGGGCCTTCCAGCTGCATGTTCTCGATGTCGATGCCAGAGGGGTCGGGCACGTGGCCTGCTTCTTCGATCTGACTCTGTTCGATCGATTCGGCTTGCCCGACCGCCTCTAGGGCGACAAGGTAGGTCAGCCCTGCGGCACGGCCGACGGATCCATCCACATCACTTCCCACACGTGATTGTCGAGATCTCGGAACGCCCGGCCGTACATGAACCCGTGATCCTGGGGTTCCATCCACTTCGATCCACCCGCGGCGATCGCCGCGTCGGTGAGCGAATCGACCTCCTCGCGACTGTCGGCAGAGACGCACATCAGCACCTCCCGGGCCGAGCCCGTGTCGCAGATCGAGTCCGAGATGAAGTCCTCGAATCGAGAGGTGGACAGGAACATCACGGTTGCCTGATCGCTGACGACCATCGAGGCACAGTTCTCGTCGCTGAACACATCGTTGAACTCGAATCCGAGACCCTCGAAGAATGCGCGGGTGGCGACGACGTCGCGGACGGGCATGTTGGCGAACAACAAACGGGACATGGATACACACCTTTTCCGGAAGAACTTGCTGCTTCGGACCGTCGAACAACGGTCTTGCTCGTACTGACAGCGATCGCTCCGAAAAGTCATCGGGTTGTGGATGTGCCGACACGACGCGACCCCGCCGAGCGGGTGCTCGACGGGGTCGCGGACTGCGAAGCTGAAGGGGGCGTGTAGTTATCGCGTGATCTGCGCGAGGCGTGAAAGCATGCGCGTGAAGACGTGGCCGTCGTTGCCGAGGTCTGCGTAGGGGTCGGCTGCCTGGTCCGACTCGGTGGCACCGGACGTTGCCGCAGCAAGCGTGCGCGCCAGGCGGGTACGACGCTCGATGGCGTCGAGGATGGTGCCGTCGAGCATTGAAACTTCGTCGAAGAGCTGGTCGACGTCAGCTGTCGCGATGTCGGCACTGTCGGTGCCAATTGCGAGCGAATCGATCTGAACAGTCACATCGTCTCCTTTTGTTCGCGTCCTGAGGTGTGAGTCGTTCGGTCGGCCGGAACCGTTACAGCTCGACCCGTGTAAAAACGATGTTTCGTCGCCCAGACCAAGATGCCCACTGGACGGGCCTGGGCCAACCTCTTCGGGGTGTGATGCTGCATACAGTCCGGTCGGTTCCCCCCACCTGCGGGTTCTCGGGGGGAAAGGCTCGAAGGATTCTTCTCGCGTTGTTCGGGTACCTACGGAAGCGAACGACGGCAACTTTCGAGGAGTGAACGATGCGTTACGACTACCTGATCATCGGCGGGGGAATGGTTGCGGACAGCGCTGCTCGCGGGATCCGCGAGCAGGACGCGTCAGGCTCCATCGGCATACTCGGCGCAGACCCCGACGCGCCGTACACCCGCCCGGCGCTGTCGAAGAAGCTGTGGACCGATCCGGATTTCGGCCGCGATCAGGTCTCGCTGGACACGGCCTCCGACACCGGTGCGGAGGTGCACACCGGAACTCGAGTCGCCTCGGTGGACCGCTCGAACTCGTCGGTCACCACCGAATCCGGAGAACGCCACGAGTACGGCAAACTCCTCCTGGCAACGGGTGCAACGCCGACCCGGATCGAACTGTCTCCCAGCCCCCGCGTGGTGTACTTCCGCACTTTCGCCGACTACCGAGCGCTGCGCGAGCTCACGAAGACCGCCGATCACATCGCTGTGGTCGGGGGCGGATACATCGGCACCGAAATTGCAGCTGCGTTGTCTCTTCAGGATGTGAAGGTCACACTGGTCACCTCGGATGCCGTACTCGGAGGACACATGTTTCCGCCGACCCTGGCTGCCGGCTTCGACAAGGGTTTCTCCGGCCACGGCGTCACTGTGCGCCGGGGAACGAAGGTCGTGTCAGGGGCCGAGGCGTCGGCGCGCGTGCAACTTCAACTCGACGACGGTTCGACCGTGGAGGCGGACGGAGTCGTGTTCGGACTCGGTGTGCGACCCGAAACAGAGCTGGCCGAATCTGCGGGGCTGGCAGTCGACGACGGAGTGATCGTCGACGAGTTCCTCCGGACCGAGGACGAACACGTCTACGCCGCAGGTGATGTGGCGAACTACCCCGACGCCGTTCTCGGTCGCCGACGCATCGAGCATGTCGACAACGCGACCGAAATGGGCAAGGCCGCAGGACGCAATATGGCCGGTGCCGCAGATCCCTACACGTACACCCCGTACTTCTATTCCGACGTGTACGACGACGGATATCAGGCGATCGGCACGGTGTCCACGACGCTGAATGTCATCGAGGACTGGAAGACGGTCGGCAAGGAAGGCGTCGTGTACTACCTCGACGACGATGCCGTCGTCCAGGGCGTCCTGATGTGGAACGTCTGGGAGGGGCTCGACGTGGCGCGCACGTTGCTGGCCGAGAAGAAGCCGCAGACCGAGCAATCGTTGAGCGGACTGATCTGAACTTCTGGAACACTCGAAAGTGAGCGGACCAGCGTCGGTTGGACGTGACCTAGGAGAGATGATGTCCGAGTTCGATGGCAGTGGGTCGGCCGAGCAGCGTGCCCGATTCGACGACGAGGTTCACAGCCGCTGCGCCCGCTGCCGGTTGCCCGGACATTCCGAACCGCTGTCCGACGCGGCGGCGGTCGCCATCGCGGCCGGGCGCGTGGACGAGGCCACCCGAGCTGTGCTCATCCATCGATGGCATGCCGGACGCTTGCTGCCGTCGATCGGGGGATTCGGCGCGCTCCGTAACTTGGTGGACGAACGCGATCGGTGGCTCGCCAAAGACACGACGAGCAAGCCCGGATCGGCTCTGGTGTACAAACTTCGAGCTGCCGAGTTGAGCAAACGCGTCAATCACCACCGCACCACCGTGGTGATGTCCAATCGGCACTACGCCACCGGAGTACGCGCGGCGCGAAAAGAGCGCCGAGAAGGTGTTCACCTCGATCTGGACCAACGGGATGCGATCTTCGATGCGTTGACGAGGACGCCTGCGCCGGAGAAGTTCGGCCCCATCGCCGAGCGAGGCCTGTCTCTGGTGGACGCGGCCACGGATCGGGTCAGCACGCTGGCGCGCAAAACCCTGGTGGCCGACAGGGTCGAGTGGGCAACAGGACTGGTAGATCAGTTCGTCGATCGAAAAGACGACCGCTTCGTCGATCGCTACGACACTCTGTTGTTCCTCGCCGGCACTTCGTTCGATCGGGTGCGGCGGTCGCCGGCATGGCAGTCGACGTATTTCGAGATCCAACGCAACCAGTTGGACCTGTTCGTCGAACTCACCGAAATCGCGGTCGATGCCGCGTCGCTGCGCACGGTAGCGACCGAGCTGAATCGGATCGGTGAGACTATGGTCGACGAGGAGACCGCAGCGCAGGTCGAATCCCGGCGTGGCGCACTGGAAGTGGTGTGGAAACAGCTGACCGGACGGGTCGCTGCGCTGGTTCGACTCGCGAATGTGGTCGAGTCCTCGGAGACCGAGGCCCGCACGTCCGACGCGATGGCCCGAGCGCACAGCTTGGACGATCGGATCGATGACCTCGTCGGGCGGTCGGGGAGCCGGGAAATGTCTGCCGAGAACACACATTTCGTCGGTGATCAAGTGCGGACGCAGTGGCGCGACTGAGTGCCGCCGAGGGCACACAGTCGCGCCACTGGCTCTAGGCGATGATTGCGAACAGGATTCCCGCGACGGCGAAGCTGACCACGGACAGAATCGTCTCGAGGACCGTCCACGTTTGCAGCGTCTGCTTGACGGTCAGGTTGAAGAATTTCGCGATGATCCAGAAGCCGCCGTCGTTGACGTGGCTGGCGATGATCGAGCCCGCCGCGATGGACATGGCGATCAGCGCGACGGCCGGAGCCGAGTAGTCCTGGGCTGCCACCAGGGGCCCGACTATGCCGCCGGTCGTCACGATGGCCACGGTTGCCGAGCCCTGGGCGACCCTGAGCGCACAGCTGATGATGTATGCCAACACGATGATGGGAAGACCTGCGGCCGCCATGGTGTCGGCCAGGGCTGTGCCGATTCCCGTGGCGGAGATGACCTTTCCGAAGAACGCGCCTGCACCGACCACCAGCAACAGCATGCCCACCGGACGCAGCGACTCACCGGTCAGCTTGCTGAGTTCCTGGACCGTGGATCCGCGTCGAATGCCCAGAACGTAGAACGCGATCAGAACTGCGATGAGCAGCGCGACGGCCGGGGTACCGAAGAAGGTGAGCACTTCGAGCAGGTTGCCGGGATCGAGCAGAATGCTGCCGAACGTGGCGCCGAGGATCAGGACCAGCGGAACGGCGATGATCGCTCCGATCGTGCCCACCGACGGTGGCGTCGTGACGACCGGGCGCTTGGTCGCGACCGTGCCTGCTCCTCCACCCTCGGTGGTGCTCGCATCGTTTCCGTCGTTGATGAAGTCCTCGGGGACGTCGACGATGATGCGTTTGCCGATCCAGTTGCCCCACACCAGGCCGGCGGCGATGAATCCTGGTATTCCGCAGATGAATCCGAACAGGATGAGCCACCCCAGGTTCACCTCGAGCAGACCACCGAGGGCGACCGGTCCCGGGTGCGGTGGCAAGAAGGCGTGCGTCATGGACAACCCTGCCAGCATCGGCAGCGCATAGAGCACCAACGACTTTCCGCCTTGGCGCGCCGCCACGTACACCAGCGGTGCCAATACGAAGATGCCGATGTCGAAGAACACCGGAATGCCGAAGATCAAGCCCAGCAGTCCCATTGCGATGGGTGCTCCGCGTTCCCCGAAGACGCCCAGTAGCTTGGCGGTCAGTGCCTGCGCGCCACCGGACTTTTCGAGAATCGCGCCGAGGACCGTGCCCAGTCCGATGATCACTGCGATGTGCCCGAGGATGCCCCCGAACCCGGTTTCGAGAAGCGACTCGTTGCTCTTGATGGCGGTGCCGACTATCTCGTTGACGGGCAAGCCGGCAGCCAGAGCCAAGCCGAGGCCGACGATGAGAAGTGCGATGAACGGTTCGAGCTTGACCTTGATGATGACGATGAGCAGTACCGCAATTGCGATGCCGCACAATACGAGTAGGCCTGGCGTTGAGGTTCGCAGCCAGTCGACGACAGAATTCATGACGAGCCTTCCTTGATGTCTGCACTGACAGCCGCCACGAACGCCTGCGCTCGCACGGTGATGTCGTCCCACTGGCCGGCCGCAACCGACGCCGGTGGAACCACATCGGTGCCTGCGGTCACTGCGACGGCACCGGATGCCAGGAACTGAGCGGCATTTCCTGCGTTGACCCCGCCGGACGGAACGAGTTTCGCGTCGGGGAAGGGGCCGAGCAGATCCTTGAAATACGCGGGCCCGACGGTGCGAGCCGGAAATATCTTCACGGCATCCGCTCCGAGATCGAGGGCAGTCATCACCTCCGACGGGCTGAGCGCGCCCATCATCAGCGGGATCCCGGCATCGGTCACGATCGTGGCAACGTCGGGCCGCAGCCCGGGGGTCACCACGAAGCATGCTCCCGCGTCGATCGCCGACCGTGCCTGATCGGCGGTCAGGACAGTGCCGGCACCGACGACCGCACCCGCGTTCGATGCCGCGCGGAGCAGTGCCAGCACGCCGGGCGTGGTGAAGGTCAATTCTAGGGCCCGAATCCCGCCGCGCGAGAGCGCATTCGCCAACGCAGCAGGATCGGAGATGTGCGGCGCACGGACCACCGACAGTGCGCGGTCCTCCAGAATGGTGGTCAGTGCATTCACGATGTCTGCTTTCCGGTGGGATTCATCCGCAGGGCACGGCCTGCCAGAGAGTGCGTGGGACGGCGATCGTCGATAGCGAAGGCACCGTTGACCATCACGTGGCTGATGCCGTCGGCCTGTTGCTTCGGATTCTCGAACGTGGCGGTATCGCGCACGGTTGCCGGGTCGAACAGGACGAGATCGGCTGCGTGTCCTTCGGCGATCGTGCCGCGGGCGCGCAGGCGGAGACGCGCAGCCGGACGACCGGTCAGGTGGTTAATGCAGTCCTCGAGCGAGAGCAACTGCTCGTCCCGAACGTAGTGACCCAGGTAGCGGGGGAACGTTCCCCAGGCGCGGGGGTGCGGTTTCTCGCCGACAAGGATCGCGTCGCTGCCGCCCATATGACGTGGATGCGCCATGATCTCGCGCACGTTCTCCTCGTGTCCGACATGCTGGAGGATCGTGGTGGCCAGCGCATCTCGGCGAAGGAAGTCGAAGAACACGTCCACCGGTGACCGACCCGCCTCGGCCGCGATCTCGGACATCGTGCGACCGACATAGCGATCGAGCTCCGGATTCGCCACACCGCTGAGCTGGATGGTTTCCCACTCGACGGTCACGCCATGGCAGCCGTCGGACCCGTCGACGTCGACATCCTGTGCGATGCGTCGACGCATCTCCGGATCGTCGAGGCGTTCGAGCGCGCGATCCGGGCCACCGGACATCGCCCAACTCGGTAGCAGCGCAGACAAAGTGGTGGCTCCGGGCAGATACGGATACGTGTCGAGGGTGACGTCGCATCCGTCCGCGATCGCAGAATCGACGCGGTCCAAGAACTCTCGTGCCCGGCCCCGATTGACGCCGAAGTTCATCGTCGCGTGAGTCAGATGCAGCGCACATCCCGTCTCCCTGGAGAGATCGAGCATCTCCTGGTACGCGTCGAGTGCGCCCGCGCCGTACGACCGAGTGTGCGGCGCGTAGAACCCACCGAAGTCGGCGACGACCTCGCACAGCGCGCGTAATTCGTTTGTGTCCGCGTACATTCCGGGCGTGTACGTCAAACCGCTCGACATTCCGACGGCACCCTCGTGCAAGCCCTGCGTCAACAACTCCTGCATGTGGGCGATCTCGGACGGCGTCGCCGGTCGCTGATCAGGGCCCACCGCGAGGTACCGCAGTGTTCCCTGGGGAACGAGATAGGCAGCGTTCGGGGTGATCCCCTCGTCGAGGCGAGCGAGGTACTCGGAAACCGAGCGCCACGAGAAGTCGAGGTCGACGGGATTGCCGTTCCATCCGGCGATCTGACGCCGCACCACATCGAGCGTCGCGTCGTCGATCGGAGCGTAGGCGATGCCGTCCTGGCCGATGACCTCGGTGGTGACGCCCTGACTGATCTTCGGGAAGTGGTCGGGATCGGTCAGTAGACGCAGATCGGAATGGGCGTGCATGTCGATGAACCCGGGGGACAGGACCTGCCCCGGTGTCGCATCGACGATTCTGTCGGCACCGAGAACGGTGCCGGGTTCGGCGATCGAGGCGATGATTCCGTCGCGTACGAGAACGTCACGACGCAGTCGCGGAGACCCGGTGCCGTCGATGACGTCGGCACCTCGAAAGAGGATATCGGACATGGGGTTTCGACTCTCTAGAAGAATGTGTGCACGAGATCGACGACGCGAGGATCGTCGCTGTCGGCATCGTCGACGACGGGAATGAGACGCCACTTGTCGAAAGCGGTGCACGGGTGAGACAGGCCCAAGCGCACCACCGATCCCACCGGCAGTGCCCCGCTGTCCTCGGCCGGTAGGCGAAGGAACGCATGCTGATCGTTCAGCGCAGTGATGTCGGCACCGGAGTCGAGAGTCTCGGTTCCCCGAACCGATTGGGGGACAGGCAGTCCTTCGTCGAACGGGAAGTCCCGCTTTCCTGCATCGAGCAGTGCGAGACCGGGTTCCGGCCTGGAGACCGTCCGAGCCCATCCGTGCATCGCCGACATCAGCGGCGCGTCGGTGCGGGCGGGAGTGAGTGGTGAGATCTGTGAGTAGAAGCCGTCGTCATGCACCACGTAGGCACCCGAGCGCAGCACTACGTCGGTAGGTACTCCCTCTTCGTTGGTGAGAGAGTGCAACCGCTCGACCACGAGGTCCTGGTAGGCGCTGCCGCCGGCGGTCACGATCGCGTGCTCGCCGTACAACCCCTCGGCATCGAGCGCGCGATGGAGGGCGGCCACGTTGTCCAGATAGGTCCGAACCGCCGCGAGGCCGCTGTCGGTCCGGTCGTGGCTCAGTGCGCCCTCGTAGCCGCCGACCCCGGCCAGAGTCAGCCGCGGCGACGACGCGATCGCACGTGCCACCGAGATCGCTTCTTCTGTGGTCCGCGCGCCGGTTCGGCCGTGCGGGCCACCGAGTTCGACGACGACCGCGACCGGCCGTTCTCCTTGCGTCGAGAGGATGCGGTCCATCTCGTGCACCGTTGCGACGCTGTCGGCCCAGCAGTAGAACTCGAATGTCGGGTGCGAATCCAGCTCGGCCGCAATCCACGTCAACGCAACAGGGTCGATCTCGGCATTGGCAAGAACGATGCGTTCGACCCCGAATGCGCGTGCTGCCTGAACTTGCCATCCGGTTGCGAGGGTGATGGCCCAGCTTCCTGCGTCGAGCTGCTGCTTCCACAGTTGCGGGGCCATCGACGTCTTCCCGTGGGGTGCGAGCAGCACTCCCGCGCGCGCAGTCCACTCGGCCATGACCGAGATGTTCGACGCGATGCGTGCCCGGTCGAGAGTGAGGACGGGCGTCGTGAACTCGGAGAGCCGCGGCGACGTGGCGAGAAAGCTCTCGATGGTGTGCCCCCATGACCTGGGTGGCAATGCCTTGTACTCGGGTCCGAGCACTCGTCGGCTGAGTGCCTCGACGGCATCGGTGTCGATCACGATCGTCTCCTCGGTCTCGGAAAACCCGCAAATGCGTTGCGTATTTTGCAACGCTGGTTGCGCAATGTGTTTATGCTTTGTAGTCTGCAACGAAAGTCAGCGTTCCCGCAAGAGTTCGAGGAGATCGACGTGAAAGCACCACGAGCGGTGTGTGTGGGCGAA
The DNA here is from genome assembly GCF_033142325.1 of Rhodococcus sp. IEGM 1370. Lineage (NCBI taxonomy): Bacteria > Bacillati > Actinomycetota > Actinomycetes > Mycobacteriales > Nocardiaceae > Rhodococcus > Rhodococcus sp. IEGM 1370. The sequence continues at coordinate 68,202 of NZ_JAWLRY010000022.1, forward strand.
GGCCTCGTCGTTCTGGTTGCCGAGCCGGGCCCATTGGAGAAATCGAACACGTTCCACCGCACAGCCGGGGGCGCAGAAGCCAACGTGGCCAGGGTGTTCGGTCAATTGGGCGTCGATGCGTCGTGGATCTCTCGAGTGGGAGATGACGGATTCGGCCGGTACTTGGTCGGTCAGTTGATCGCGGCAGGTGTCGACACCTCCGGTGTGACGCGCGACCACGAGCGACCCACTGGCATGTACGTGAAGCAACGCGGGTCGGGTTCCGGCGACCGTCACGACCTCGCATGCAGAGACAGTGCGATGACCTACTTCCGTACCGGCTCGGCTGCGAGCGCTCTGTCGCCCGCAGACATCGACGGGAGTGCGGCGAACCTTGTCGCGCGTGCCGACCTGATCCACTTCACCGGAATCACCGCGGCCATCTCCGATACCGCCGCCGACCTGACGAGATACTTGATGGATCTGCCCACTCTCGTCAGCTTCGATCTGAACTATCGGCCTGCGCTGTGGAAATCTCGGCCGGACACAGCCACAGATGTTCTCGGTGAACATGTTCGAGGAAGCGATGTGGTGTTCATGGGTGCCGACGAAGCTGCGCTGGTGTTCGGCACATCCGATCCCGCCGAGCTGCGCGAAATGTTTCCGCAACCACACCACCTGGTGATCAAGAACGACGCGCACACCGTGACGGCATTCGAGGGGACCTCTCGGATCGACGTACCGGCGCTGAAGCTCCACGTAGTCGAGAAGATCGGTGCCGGAGACGCGTTCGCGGGCGGATATCTGACCGGATTGCTGTTGGGCATGAGTTCCGTCGAGCGCGTTCGGTTCGGTCACCTGTGCGCGGCGGGTGCCTTGACCGGCCACGACGACATCGCCTCGGTGCTTCCCCTGGCGGTGCTGTCGAAACTGGCCGAACTGGCCGATGCCGATTGGGCGAGGCTGGACTACGCGGCCACAGCCGCGCGTCACTCGGAGGTGTCGAAATGAGTCAGAGTCTGGCGCGGGCGATGACACTTCTCGGCTTGCTCGGCGACGGACCGCAGTCGCTCGACGAGCTGGCGTCGGTCCTCGAGGTCCACAAGACGACCGTGCTGCGGCTGCTTCGCACGATGGAAGCCGACAGATTCGTCCAGCACGACGCGGATCACCGATATCAGCTCGGATCCAGGCTGTTCGAGCTCGCCAACCATGCGCTCGAACAGCGGGATGTTCGGAGCATCGCCCGGCCGCACTTGTCCGAACTGAACGCGATCACCGGCCAAACCGTCCACCTCGCCACCTACGAGGCCGGCGTCGTCATCTACATCGACAAGTTCGACGCCCAGCAGAGCGTGCGGATGTATTCGCGAATCGGAAAGCCTGCGCCGCTCCACTGCACAGCTGTGGGGAAGGTCCTCATCTCGGCGCGGCCGGAGGCGGAGCGTGTGCAGATTGCACGCAACATCACCTACACGCCGTTCACCGAAAGAACCATTACGACGGCCGAGCGTTACCTTCGCGAGCTCGACCTCGTGCGCGAGCAGGGGTTCGCCGAAGACCGCGAGGAGCACGAGTCCTTCGTCAACTGCATCGGATGCGCAGTGCGCAACGGAACCGGTGACGTGGTGGCAGCGGTATCGATGTCCGTGCCCGACATGGTGCTCGATCATCAGCAAGTGCTTGCCACGCTCCCCGAAGTGCAGCACGCCGCGGCGGCGATCTCCGCAGGATTGGGATGGCACCCGCAAGAAGCCCAGGACCACAGAACACAGAACCAGAGCTCGAAGGAAGGAACACAATGAGTGAGAAGATCGAAATCCGCACCACAGGTGCGCCCGCACCTGCCCACACATTTTCCCAGGGAGTCCGAAAGGGGCCGTTCGTTCAGGTCTCGGGGCAGGGGCCGGTCGACCCGGCCACCAGTGAATACCTGTATCCAGGCGATGTAGCTGCGCAGACGACCCGCACACTCGAGAACGTCAAAGCGATCGTCGAGGCCAGCGGTGCGACATTCGACGACGTCGTCATGCTGAGGGTGTATCTGACCAAGCGTGAGGACTTCTCGACCATGAACGACGCCTACGGCCAGTTCGTGTCGGCACATACGTCGGGGGACGTTCTACCGAGCCGCACCACAGTGTTCACAGGACTGCCCAGGGAAGAGATGTTGGTCGAAATCGATGCCGTAGCGATCGTCTGATCAAGGCATGCGGCAGATGTTCACACGAAAATTACATCTGACCAGGCGATTTGCGTAAGCGTTGGTCTTCGCGTAACTTTTGTCGAGTCAGAGCGACACGGACACCGACCCGGTCTTCACGGACTGGGACAACGAGGTTGTACGGAGTATGCACTGAACAACCCAGGCAAGGCTCGAAAGTGATGAGTCATGTCTGGGGTTCGAGCGTGTAAGCCCCGAAGTTACCGTGCAAACGGTAGTGACGGTGTGTGCGTGTTCTTTGAGAACTCAACAGTGTGTCGATGAATGTCAGTGCCGAAATATTTTGTTTTGGTGAAAGCATTCGATGTATCAATCATCCGCTTGTGGTGGTTGTTGTCGGGTGTTGTTTGAAATGC
>NZ_JAWLRY010000023.1:0-69793 GCF_033142325.1 Rhodococcus sp. IEGM 1370
TGCACGCATACAAAACTCCCCGGTAGTCGGAACTGAATTACTCAGTCCAACTTCCGGGGAGCGGTGCACATACGTCTGAGCCGTGCAGTGGTCCATTGACGCGAACTGGGGCGGGCGAACGCGGGCGGGCGGCGGGGGCGAACGGGCGAGGGGCAGTTCAGGCGATAGCGGGCGGCTGTTTCGGCGGCGGTCCTGCGGTTCGTCCGCGGAAGAGTTCGGTCGGCAGAGTTTCGGCGGCGACGATGCCCGAGTGCGAGGACGAGAGCACCAGTTTTCCTGCTCGACGGCCTTTTTCCTCGGCGTCCTGGCGCACGGTGGTGAGGTTTTCGCGGATGGCGTCGGAGATGCCGTCGAATCCGGTGACCGAGAGTTGGCTCGGCACATCGATTCCGGAGACTCGGGCGAAGTTGAGTGCACCGAGGGCGATGACGTCGGTGGTGCACAGCAACGCCGTGGTTTCGCGGTTGGCCTGCAGTGCTTGGGCGGCGGCGGAGTGGCCTGAGCGAACGGTGTGGTCGAAGCGTTCGACCACGGTGAGGGTGTCGGGGTCGAGTCCGGCGTCGATCATGGCGGCCTGAACTCCGGCGATACGTTCGCGTTGGACGTGGAAGTGACTGTCCGCCAACCGCCCCGGGGGTACGACGCCATCGCGGCGGTCGCGTCCGAGCCGCATGCACAGTACCGCGAGGTGTTCGTGACCGAGCGCGATCAGATGTGCGGCAAGCATTTTCATCGCGCCGCGGTCGTCGATGGCGACGAGGGCGGCTTCGGGGATGTTGCGGGGCTGGTCGCACACGACGATCGGTAGGTGGCGTTCGCGCACGGCAGCGAGGTAGGGGTCGTCGTCGGCGACGGAGTAGACGACGAATCCGTCGACTCCTGCCTGTTGCACCACGGCAGCTGCTTGCACGTCGTCGCGTTCGGCTCCGGCGGGGATCAGCAGCAGGCCCTGTCCGGCGGCTTCGCAGGATTCGGCGAGTCCGGCGAGGAAGCTCATCGCGGCTGGGTCGCGGAAGGAGTAACTGAGTGCTTCGGTGAGGAGCAGCCCGATGGCACCTGCTTTACGGGTGCGCAACGATCGGGCGACCGGGTCGGGGCCGGCGTAGCCGCGGCGTTTCGCGGCCTGGAGCACGCGTTCGCGAAGCTCCGGGGAGAGCTGATCGGGTCGGTTGTAGGCGTTCGAGACAGTGGTGCGAGAAACCTTGAGCTCGGCAGCGATCGACGCCAACGTCGCCTGACGTCGCGGTTCGCTTGACCTGGCCATAACCGGGACGTTAGTCCCACAACGTGGCGCAGAGAAACTCGAGGTCGCGTTCATCCGATTCGATCCGCCACCCCACTGCGCGCTAGAGTACAACGGTAACGGTTTCCATTAGCGTCAAGTTCCGCTCATCAGGAGTACATCGATGTCGTCCAACCATCGCGCGTCCCGGACCAAGCTCACGGCCGTACTGGGCCTGACCTGCGCCGCAGCGCTCACGCTCAGCGCGTGCAGCTCCACCGAATCCGCGAGCACCGAATCCGCACCGGCCACCGCCGTCGACGGACCGATCACGATCGTTGCATCCACGAACGTGTGGGGAAGCGTCGCCGAGGCAGTCGCAGGCGACCTGGCGACAGTGACATCGATCATCTCCGATCCCTCTGCCGACCCGCACTCCTACGAGGCCAGCCCGGCCGATGCCGCCGCCGTCGCCGAGGCGTCGCTGGTGGTCTACAACGGTGGCGGCTACGACGAGTTCATCGAGGACATCCTCGCCTCCGAGGGCCAGAACGTACCGTCCGTCGACGCGTTCACGCTGCTCGACGACAGCCATGATCACTCCTCCGACGAGCCCACCTCGGATGCAGCAGCCGAACCGGCGAGCGAGGACGGCCATTCACACGGTGAGGTCAACGAGCACGTCTGGTACAACGCCGAGGTCGCCGCGCACACCGCCGAGGAGATCGCCGAGAAGCTCGGTCAGCTCGACCCCGACAACGCCGCGCAGTACACCGCCAACGCCGAGACTTTCCACGAGCAGGTGCACGCCATCACCGACGTGACGGCGCAGATCGCCGCCGATTTCCCGAACGCACCGGTGGCGCAGACCGAGCCGATCGCGCATTACCTCATCGAGGAATCCGATCTCGACGATCGCACTCCCGAGGACTTCAAGGATTCCATCGAGGAGGGCAACGATCCCTCGCCCGCTTCCATCGCTGCGACGCGAGATCTGTTCACGTCGAACTCGGTTCGCGCGTTGATCTACAACATCCAGACCGAGGATGCGGTCACCCAGGACATCCGTTCCACCAGCGAGGCGGCCGGCATCCCCGTCGTCGAGGTCACCGAAACGCTGCCTGCCGGCATGACGTACCTCGAATGGCAGACCAAGGCTGCAACGGATCTGCAGGCCGCGCTCACCACCGCCTCCTGACCCGAACCGGCGTGATGGAAAGCTGTAGTACATGCCTGCTGTAGAACTGCGCGATGCCGGACTGGCGTTCGGCGAGCGCACGCTGTGGCAGAACTTGGACCTGACGGTCGAGAAGGGTGAGTTCGTCGCCGTTCTCGGCCCCAACGGCTCGGGTAAGACCTCTCTGCTCAAGGTGTTGCTCGGCCAGAATCACCTCACGTCCGGCACGGCCGCGATCGACGGCAATCCAGTCCGTCGCGGCCAGTCGGGCGTCGGTTACATCCCCCAGCAGCGCAACATCGACGACGATCTGCCGCTGCGCGGACGCGACCTCGTGGGCCTCGGCTGGGACGGCCATCGGTGGGGCATGGGCCTGCGCGGCATACGAAGGCGCAAGGAGACGGTGCAGCGAGCGATCGATCAGGTCGACGCCAATTCGTTCGCGGGTGCGCCGGTCGGCTCCATGTCCGGCGGTGAGCAGCAGCGACTGCGCATCGCCCAGGCACTCGTCGGCGATCCGTCGGTACTGCTGTGCGACGAGCCCCTGCTCAGCCTCGATCTCGCCAACCAATCCCTGGTCTCGAGCCTCATCGATCGCCGACGGCGGGAGCACGAGACCGCCGTGTTGTTCGTGACGCACGAGATCAACCCGATCCTCCCCCTCGTCGACCGCATCGTCTACATCGTCGACGGCCGGTTCCGCATCGGAACTCCCGAGGACGTCATGACCACCGAGGTCCTCTCGGAGCTCTACGGCACCGAGGTCGAGGTCCTGAAGGTCCGCGGCCGGCTCATCGTCGTCGGAACCGGCGATTCCATCGATGCGCTCGGCTCGGCCGGCGCACACCACCCACCCGTGCCGCACGACAGAGAAGACAAGGCATGAACGAGAAGGTTCTCGACGCATTCTCGAAGATGCTCGACTTCGACACCACCGCCAACCTGCTGACATACGACTTCGTCCAGCAGGCACTCATCGCGGCCGCCATTCTCGGGCTGCTCGCCGGTGCCCTCGGACCGTTGATCGTCAGCCGTCAGTGGGCGTTCGCCGTGCACGGATCCAGCGAACTCTCGCTCACCGGTGCGTCCGCTGCACTGCTCGTCGGAATCACGGTGGGCCTCGGTGCCATCGTCGGATCCGTTGTCGCAGCGGTGATGTTCGCGCTGCTCGGCAGCAAGGCCCGCGACCGCGACTCGGTCATCGGCGTCATCATGTCCTTCGGCCTCGGCCTGTCGGTGCTGTTCATCTGGCTCTACCCCGGCCGAACCGGAACCAGCTTCTCGCTGCTCATCGGCCAGATCGTCGGCGTCGGACAGAGCGGTATCCAGCTGCTGCTGGTCTGTGCGGTGTTGGTACTGATCGTGCTGACCGTCGTCTACCGGCCGCTGCTGTTCGCCAGCACCGACCCCGAGGTGGCGCTGGCCCGCGGCGTTCCCGTCCGTGCCCTCTCGGTGGTGTTCGCCGTACTCGTCGGCGTCGCATGTGCACTGGGCGTCCAGATCGTCGGCGCACTGCTGGTGCTCTCGCTGCTCATCACCCCGGCCGCCGCTGCCGCGCGAGTGACGGCCAGCCCTCTCAAGGCGACGCTGCTGTCCATTCTGTTCGCCGAGGTCGCCGCCGTCGGCGGCATCCTGCTCTCCCTCGCCCCCGGCCTGCCGGTGTCGACGTTCGTCACCACCATCTCGTTCGTCATCTATCTCGTCTGCCGCGCGATCGGCGGAACCCGCAAGGCCAATTCCGGACGGCTCGTCGCCGCCTAGGATGTCGAGGGTGACGTCCATCGATCTCAACGCCGATCTCGGCGAAAGCTACGGTGCATGGACTCTCGGCGGCGACGACGCGATGCTCGCCCTGGTGTCGAGCGCCAACGTTGCGTGCGGCTTCCATGCCGGTGATCCCACCACTTTGCTGCGTACGTGCCGTTCGGCCTCGAACGCAGCCGTGCGGATCGGGGCGCAGGTGGGGTACCACGACCTGGCCGGGTTCGGCCGACGTTTTCTCGACGTCTCCCCCGCCGATCTCACTGCCGACGTGATCTATCAGATGGGTGCACTCGACGGCCTCGCCCAGGTCGCCGGATCGGCCATCGCCTACGTCAAACCACATGGGGCGCTGTACAACGCGATCGTGCACCATAACGGCCAGGCCAAGGCCGTGGTCGACGCCGTCCTCGCCTACGACCCCACGCTGCCGGTACTGGGGCTCCCCGGTTCGATCTTCCTCGAAGAAGCCGAGCGAGCCGGACTACGCACCGTCGCAGAGGCTTTCGCAGATCGCGCGTACACCCCGCAGGGCACGCTGGTCTCGCGCTCGGAACCCGGCGCGGTACTGTCCGATCCCGACGCCGTCGCCCAGCGCGTGTTGACCATGATCAGCGACGGCACCGTGCAGGCGGTGGACGGCTCGAGAATTGACGTTCGGGCCGAGTCGATCTGCCTGCACGGCGACTCCCCCGACGCGGTCGCGATGGCCACTGCCGTCTCGGAGTTGCTCCGCGCCAACGACATCGATATCACCGCTTTCGTCTGATGCGCATTCTCTCTGCCGGCGAGGGTGCAGCACTCGTCGAATTCGACGGACTGAACGAGACGATGGCCTATTACCGTGCGCTCACGCTGGACCCACCGGCCGGCGTCGTCGATCTGGTTCCCGCTGCTCGGACCGTGCTGGTGATGTTCGGCGGGCCGAAGCAACCGATACTGGACTGGATCGCGGCAGTGACACCCGCCGCGACGCCCGATGGAGATCACTCGGAGACCGTCACGATCCAGGTGGTCTACGACGGCGAGGATATCGCCGACGTCGCCCGTCTGACCGGGCTGTCCACCACGGACGTCGTTGCGGCACATACCGATCAGACGTGGACCGTCGCGTTCGGTGGTTTCGCACCCGGCTTCGGCTACCTCGTCGGCACCGATGAGCGGCTACACGTCCCGCGCCGCTCGTCGCCGCGCACCAGCGTCCCTGCAGGTTCGGTGGGCCTGGCAGGTGAATTCTCGGGCATCTACGCGCGGTCCTCGCCGGGCGGTTGGCAGCTGATCGGCCGCACCGACACACCACTCTGGAACCTCGACCGCGACCCACCGGCGCTGCTCCGGCCCGGCACCACCGTCCGATTCGAGCAGGCATGAGAGCCCTCACCGTTCTGCAGACGGGACCGCTGTGCACCGTGCAGGATCGCGGTCGCCCGGGGCATGCGTCGATCGGGGTCGGTCGCTCGGGAGCGGCAGACCTGCTCTCGCACGATGCAGCGAACAGGCTGGTGGGCAACACTTCCGACGCCGCAACACTGGAAGTGACGTTCGGTGGGCTTAAGGTCCGCGCCGAGTTCGACGCGATCGTGGCCGTCACCGGGGCGCAGGTGACCTGCCGAGTGGACGGCACAGAGCAGGGACTACATACGGCGCTCGTGGTCAGAGCCGGACAGACACTGGAATTATCCGCGCCCGCATGGGGTCTGCGCAGCTACCTCGCCGTGCGGGGCGGGATCGGCGTTCCTACCGTCCTCGGCAGTCGGTCGACGGACACGATGTCCGGTCTCGGCCCGGCTGTGGTCTCCCCCGGTACCGCCCTGCCCGTCGGGAACGACAAAGCCGGGTGGCCTGCAGCAGAGTTCGTTCCACCGCCCGCGTGGCCCGACACACTGCGCATCACCTTCGGTCCACGTGCAGACTGGTTCACTGCCCGCGCCCGATCGATTCTGCTCGAGCAGTCGTGGACCGTCACGCAGGATTCCGATCGCGTCGGGATCAGGCTGGACGGTGCCGAACCCTTGCGCCGCACGAGAGACGACGAATTGGCCAGTGAGGGAATGGTTCTGGGTGCGCTTCAGGTTCCGCCGTCCGGGCAGCCGGTGCTGTTTCTCGCCGACCACCCCGTCACGGGCGGTTATCCGGTGATCGCGGTTGTCACTGCGGCAGACGTCTCCGCAGCCGCGCAACTGACGCCGGGAACGCAGATACGCTTCCGCGCTATCGGTTGATCCCGGCTGCAGCGGGGCAGATCTCACGAATGCTGCGACGCAGTGCATCCGACATCCGATCGGGCAGGCCGAGCGGGCGAACCATGGCGTCGGCCTGGTGGAACAGGTGAGTCCATCCGTCGATCAGTTCGATTCCTCGGTCCGCCGCATAGGACTCGATGGCATTGCGCGTGTCGGCATAGACGAAGTCGTACACCGTCGCCGTTGGCCCGAGTTCACCTGCACCCCAGGCGAGTTGATCCTCCGAGCCGTCGCGGCCGATCGGCGTCGCGTTGATCACCAGGTCGTAGCACTCCAGATCCACTGCTCGGTCCGACCAGTCGACGACCGAGGCGGAACCGTCGTACCCGTCGAGTTCGCCCACGAGACCTTCCGCCGCACGACTGTCGACATCCGAGACCACCAGCCTCTCGATGTGGCCCCGCAGCGCGAAGGCTGCGGCGTGCGCGGCACCGCCGGCCCCGAGCAGGAGCGCCGAGCCGAAGGTACGTCCCGAGGTCGCCGCTCGCACCGCCGCGATGTCGGTGTTCATGGCGAACAGTGCACCCGATCGCAGAAACAACAGATTCGCCACCCCCGACACCACCACATCGGGATCCGCCTCGTCGGCAACCGTTGCAGCCCAATGCTTCCAGGGCATGGTTACGTTCGCAGCATCGGTACGGCCGCCCCTCAGGGCATCCTCGACATCGGGTAGGTCGGCAACGTCGGCGACCTCCCAGGCGTCGTAGCGGGACGGCACGTCGGCGATCTCGAACGCACGCGTCCACAGCGCGGGTGACATCGCTGTGGACGCGTGCGAGCCGACCAGGGTCAGCGAGCTCATACCGACTTCGAGACACGCTCTGCAACAACGGCTTCTGCTGCAGGGGCGGCCTGATCGGAGATGGAGGTGACATCCGAGGAGCCCATGTTCTTCATCAGCGCGGCGACCACGGCCGAGATGATGCAACCCAGGGCCAGGTACGCCGCGACGTAGTGCCAGGAGCCGTCGTTCCAGCTGACCAGAGCGGCTGCGATGAAGGGGGTGAAGCCACCGGCGATCGCGCTGGCGACCTGATAGCCCACACCTGCTCCGCTGTAGCGCAGTTCGGGGCCGAACATCTCGGTGAACAGCGGCTGCTGCACCGAGACAACCATGTCGTGCGAGACATTGACCAGGATGACGGCGAGGATCACGATGGCGACGACCGAGGCTGCCTGCAGGGAGAGGAAGAACGGTACGGCCGCCAGTGCGCCGACGACTGCACCGGTGACGAAGATCGGCTTGCGGCCGAAGCGGTCGGCGATGGCCGCGTAGGTCGGGATGCTCAGGATGCCGATGCCGCCGACGAGCAGCGCGACGTTGAGCATGAACTGACGCTCGTAGCCGAGTTCGTTGACGGTGTAGCTCAGGGCGAACGTGGTGACGATGTACATGGTGAACAGCTCGGCCATACGCAGCGCGATGATCTTGAGGAAGGAACCGGGGTGCTCGGTGATCGCCTGGATGACCGGCAGCTTCTTCTTCTCGCCGCTCTCCTCGACTGCCTGCTCGAACACGGGCGATTCTTCGACACCGGATCGGATCCACAGGCCGAACAGTACGAGCACGGCGCTGGCCAGGAACGGTACGCGCCAGCCCCAGCTGGTGAATGCGTCGTCGCTGAGCAGGTTGCTCATGATGGTGACCGCGCCGGTCGCGAGGATGAGACCGACGGAGTAGCCGACCTGGACGCCGCTGCTGTAGAACGCCTTCTTCTTCGCCGGCGCACTTTCGACGGCCATCAGCGATGCGCCACCCCATTCGCCACCGACCGCGAAGCCCTGGATCGCACGCAGCAGCACCAGCAGTAGCGGCGCGAACCAACCGATCGACTCGAAGTTGGGAACCAGGCCGATCAGCGCGGTTGCGACGCCCATCAGCAGCATCGTCCAGATCAGCATGCGCTTGCGCCCGAGGCGGTCACCGAAGTGGCCGAAGAAGATCCCGCCGAGAGGACGGAAGAGGAAGCCGACGCCGAAGGTGGCGAATGCGGCCATCACGCCGACGGCGGGCGAGACGCTCGGAAAGAACTGGGAGTTGAACACCAGCGCGGCGATGATGCCGTACAGCAGGAAGTCGTACCACTCGACCACGGCACCGACGAAGCTGCCGATGGCAGCCTTCCGTGCTCTGGATCCGTCCGCGACTGCGACGTCAACGTTCACTTGTCGGCCCTTCGATTTTGTGCGGATAGCGCACAGTTGTTTGTTATTCGCACAACTGTAACCAGATGCGCCATCTGTGGTCAAGACCACAAGCACCGAGCGATGTGATGCGGCGCGAACAGAGCAATGAGGCAGACTCGAACCATGACGGCCGAGATCGCTCCCGACGACCAACGCCCCGCCTGGTTCGTGCAGTCACTCGAACGCGGCCTGAGCGTGCTGCAGTGCTTCGACGACGCGCACCCGGCCCGCACCCTCACCGAGGTCGCCGAGGCCGTCGGAGTCACCCGAGCGACCGCCCGTCGACTGTTGCTGACGCTGACAGAACTGGGATTCGTGCGCCAGGACGGCCGTCAGTTCACCCTCACCCCGCGGGTGATGAATCTGGGCTTCTCGTTCCTGTCCGGCATGGACCTACCCCGTCTGGCCGAACCCCACATCGAGGCGCTCGCACGACAATTGGGCGAAACGACCTCGGTGGCCATCCTCGACGGATTCGACATCGTCTATGTCGCGCGCGTTCCGTCCTCGCGCATGTTGCGGGTCGTCATCACGCTGGGCACTCGATTCCCCGCACACGCGACGTCATCGGGCCGAGTGCTGCTCGCGGCCCTCCCCGAGAGCGACCTCGAACGCTATTTCGCCGACGCCCCCATCGAAGCCCTGACCCCGCGCACGCTCGTGGATCGAGATGCACTGCGCGCCGAGATCACTCGGGTACGCAACGCCGGTTGGTCCGAGGTGGTCGACGAACTGGACGTCGGAATGCGTGCTGCCGCAGTGCCGTTGCGCAACAGCAACGACACCGTCGTGGCAGCACTGAACACATCACTGCACGCAAAGAACTACAGCGCCACCGACATGGTCGAAATCGTCGTTCCCGCGATGCACGAGACCGCAGGCCGCATCAGAACCTAGGTCTATCCCCGGCGTTGCCGGGCGATGTCGGCCAATACGACGCCCGCCGCGACGGATGCGTTGAGCGATTCCACCGGTCCGGCCATCGGGATCGACAGGATGTGGTCGCAGGTCTCGCTGACCAGACGCGAGAGACCCTTGCCCTCGGATCCGACGACGATGACCACTGGGCCCTTGCCGTCGAAGGTGTCGAGTTCGGTGTCGCCGCCTGCGTCGAGGCCGACGACGGTGACGCCCTTGGACTGCCAATCCTTCAGTGTGCGAGTCAGATTGACTGCGCGTGCAATCGGCAGGCGAGCTGCCGCGCCGGCACTGGTTCGCCATGCCACCGCGGACACGCTCGCGCTGCGTCGCTGCGGGATCACGACGCCGTGGCCGCCGAACGCCGCCACCGATCGCACGACGGCACCCAGGTTGCGCGGGTCGGTGATGTTGTCGAGCGCGACGAGCAGCGCGGGTTCCTGGTGCGTGCGCGCGTTCGAGATCAGGTCGTCGGGGTGCGCGTAGCGATACGGCGGCACCTGCAGGGCCAGGCCCTGGTGCAATCCGTTGGCGCTGAGCTTGTCCAGATCGGAGCGGGGAACTTCGAGGATGGAGATCCGCGCGTCGCCTGCACGCTGCACGGCTTCCTTGAGTCGATCGTCGCTGTCGGTACCGACGGCAACCCACAGGGCCGTCGCGGGGACGCCCGCACGCAGGCACTCGACGACCGGGTTGCGACCGAGCACCACCTCGGGACCGTCCTCGGCCTTGCGTCCGGCCGGTCGTCCACCCGCGCGGCCACCGGTGGTGCCGCCGCGGTTCTGGGCAGACTTCTCGGCGAGCTTGGCCCGACGCGCGGCGGGATGCTTGGTGCGCTCGGAGGCGGGAGGCGTCGCGCCGCGGCCTTCGAGACCCTTCCGACGCTTGCCGCCCGATCCGGCGACCTGCCCCTTCTTGGTGCCGTCCTTGCGGATCGCGCCGCGCCTACTCGAATTGCCTGCCATCACAAACCTGCTTCGTCGGTCTTGCTCGTACCCAGCGACCATTCGGGCCCGTTGGGTGTATCTGTCACGTCTACTCCGGCCTTGGCCAGTCTCGTCCGTATCTCGTCTGCGGCGGCCCAGTCCTTGGTCGCCTTCGCCGTTGCCCGACGCTCCAGCTCGGCCTCGACGAGGACGCCGAGCGCACCGAGAGCTGCTGCGTCGGAACCACTGTCGCTGGCCCAATGCGGATCGAGTGGGTCCACGCCGAGGATGTCGAGCATCGCCCGGACGCTGCCTGCGTACTCCACCGCGGCCGGTAGGTCTCCGGATTCGAGTGCGGTGTTGCCGAGAGTGACGGTCGCGTGAATCTCGGCCAACGCCTTGGGAACTCCGAGGTCGTCGTCGAGAGCTTCGGCAAATCCGGCGGTCCACTTACCCAGCGGCACCTCGCCTGCACGTTCGACGGCTCGTCGAACGAACCCTTCGATGCCCCGGTAGGTCACGGCCGCCGTTTCGAGCGCAGTGTCGGAGTACTCCAGCATCGAACGATAGTGCGCTCCACCGAGATAGAACCGAAGTTCTTGCGGCCGAACCTTTTTCAACACATTGGGTACCGAGAGCACGTTGCCGAGAGACTTCGACATCTTCTCGCCGCCCATCGTCACCCAGCCGTTGTGCAGCCAGTACCGAGAGAAGCCGTCACCGGCCGCCATGGACTGGGCCCGCTCGTTCTCGTGGTGCGGGAACACCAGATCCAGTCCACCGCAGTGGATGTCGAAATCCGAACCGAGGTAGTTCTCCGCCATCGCGGAGCATTCGAGGTGCCAGCCGGGCCGACCGGGGCCCCACGGCGTCGGCCACGACGGCTCGCCCGGTTTCGCGCCCTTCCAGAGCGTGAAATCGCGAGGGTCGCGTTTACCCTCGGCGACGCTCTCGCCCTGGTGCACGTCGTCGAGCTTGTGACCGGACAGCGCGCCGTAGCTCGGGAAGCTCTGCACGTCGAAGTAGACGTCACCGCACTCGTCGGCGTAGGCATGGCCGCGTTCGATCAGTCGCTCGATCATCTGGACCATCTGGGTGATGTGCCCGGTGGCGCGTGGCTCGGCCGACGGCGGAAGTACCCCGAGTCGGTCGTACGCCCAGGTGAAGGACCGCTCGTACGTCGCAGCCCATTCCCACCACGGCCGGCCCGCGTCGCGTGCCTTGTTGAGGATCTTGTCGTCGATGTCGGTGACGTTGCGAACGAAGGCGACGTCGTAGTCGTGGGCGAGCAACCAGCGACGCAGTACGTCGAACGCGACACCGCTGCGCACGTGACCGATGTGCGGTTCGCCCTGCACCGTCGCCCCACACAGGTACACCGATGCATGGCCAGGGACCAAGGGGGTGAATTCCCGCAGGGCCCTCGTCTCGGTGTCGTGTAGGTGAAGGGTCACGACCAGCAATGCTACCGGTGGTTTTACCTCGTCATGACAAGTGCGGTCGCGATGGCCGCGATTCCTTCGCCCCGACCGGTCAGCCCGAGCCCGTCGGTGGTGGTCGCAGACACCGATACCGGCGCACCGAGTACCCGCGAGAGCACTTCCTGGGCCTCGGCGCGGCGCGGTCCGATCTTGGGCCTGTTGCCGATGATCTGCACCGCAGCGTTGCCGATCGCGAATCCATCGGCGTCGAGCAGTCGTTTGACCTCGGTCAACATGGCAGCTCCGCTGACGCCGTCCCATTCCGGACGCCCCGTCCCGAACACCGATCCGAGATCGCCCAGTCCGGCCGCGGAGAGCAACGCGTCGCACAGGGCGTGGGATGCGACATCGCCGTCGGAATGCCCGTCGAGTCCGTCCGCGTCGTCGAACAGCAGTCCGGCCAGCCAACAGGGCCGGCCGGGGGCGATGGGGTGCACATCGGTACCGATGCCGACTCTCATGAATCGCCTCTCGTCAGAGCCTCGGCCAGCAGCAGGTCGAGGGGTGTGGTGATCTTGAACGCGAGGGCGTCACCGACGATGGTGTGCACCGTCTCACCGATGCGCTCGACCAGGCCCGCGTCGTCGGTGGAGATGTCGGTGGTCGCGTCGTACGCGCGGCGCAGGACGTCGGCGTCGAAGCCCTGCGGGGTCTGTACCGACCGCAGGCTCGCGCGGTCCGGGGTGCCCACCACTGCGCCCATGATGTCGACTTCCTTGATGGTGTCGACGACCGGGAGAACCGGGATGACGGCGGAGCGGCCGGCGCGCACCTCGGCCACGACGCGGGCGATCAGCGTCGGTGGGGTGAGGGCGCGGGCGGCATCGTGGACGAGAACGACGGCTGCGTCGCCGACGGCGGCGAGACCGGCGCGCACCGAATCGGTGCGTTCGAGGCCTCCGGCAACGACGGTGACGTCGTCGCCGACATGACGGCGGGCCGCGTCGAGCAGCTCGGTCGGCACGATGACGACGATGCGGTCGACGGCACCCGAGGCCCGGAGGCCGTCGACGGACCGCGTCAGGAGAGAGTCCGTACCCAGACAGACGAATGCCTTCGGCTCGTCGAATCCGAGCCGAAGGCCTTTGCCTGCAGCGGGTACCAGGGCGACCACGTCGCCGGAAGTACCGTTCACTCTAAGAAGCTGTAGCGAGAACTTCGTCGAGCATGGTGTCGGCCTTGGCCTGGTCGGTTCCTTCGGCCAGTGCCAACTCGCCGACCAGAATCTGCCGTGCCTTGGCGAGCATGCGCTTCTCGCCTGCCGACAGTCCGCGGTCCTGCTCGCGTCGCCAGAGATCACGGACGACCTCGGCAACCTTGTTCACATCACCGGAAGCGAGCTTCTCCAGGTTGGCCTTGTACCGACGCGACCAGTTGGTGGGCTCTTCGGTGTGCGGCGCGCGGAGCACCTGAAAGACTTTGTCGAGACCTTCTTGCCCGACGACGTCGCGAACGCCTACGTACTCTGCGTTGTCCGCGGGAACTCGAACGGTGAGGTCGCCTTGCGCGACCTTGAGAACCAGATACTCTCTCGGTTCACCCTTGATGGTGCGTGTCTCTATCGCTTCGATCAGCGCCGCTCCGTGATGGGGGTAAACGACGGTGTCTCCGACCTTGAAAATCATGTGACAAGTGCCCCTTTCGATTTATCAAGAATACCACGGCCAATATCAACGGTGCAGGTCAGGGGCATAGCGGTGCCGAATCAGGGGTTGACACAGAGGATTCGACGTGTATCCGACGCCACATTTTCGGTCGGTTCGTTCCACTGTCTCCACTCCCGACAGGCACCCTCACCTGGCGTCATCGGGCCGTCGGCAGACCCCACGAGCGGCCGGTGGACCAGAACTACTACTCTGCCTAGTGGACGAGAAGGACCGAGCCGGCCCGGCACCACATGGAGGACGACCGAAGTGACTGCAATCGACGCTGCGACACCGCTTGGCCGCCATCGCAGGACGGCCGCCGCCCTCGCTCTTCTCGCCGGTGGCGCGCTCGCCCTCACCGCGTGCGGCGCAGGTCAGATCTCCCAGACGGCCACTCAGGTCGCCGCGGTCAACGGTAACTCCGCCGACGTCGGAGACATCCAGCTCCGCAACGTGCACGTGGTGTACCCCACCTCCGAGGAGTACAGCCTCGAGCCCGGCGGCACCGTCGAGCTCGGCTTCACGGCCATCAACGCCAACACGAGTGTGGCCGACGAGCTGACCGGCATCTCCTCCCCCGAGGCACAGGTCACCATCGTCGACGAGGCGGAAGCGGGCAGCAACGAGATCGCTCCGCAGACCGCGCTCGGCGCAGGTTCACCCGCCGACGTTCAGCTCGACGATCCACTGCTGCCGATCCAGCTGATCAAGGTCGAGATGGCCGACATCTCCGAGAACGTTCGACCGGGCCTGACGCTGCCGGTCACGTTCGAGTTCGCGAACGCGGGCGAGGTCGTCGTCAACGTTCCGGTCGATGCCGGTATCGAGCTCGAGCGCGACCCGTCCGCGGTCACCGAGCACAGCGAAGGCGAATAGCCGCCGCTCCGACCCTGTCGGTGCCGATCGTTAGGCTGCCGACGTGGTCAAACTGAAGTCGAGCTACCGCTGCTCTGCGTGCCGTCACTCGGTCTCGAAGTGGGTCGGTCGCTGTCCCGAATGCGGTGACTGGGGCTCGATGGAAGAGGTCCAGGCCACTGCGGCTCCGCTCGCGACGCGGGCAGGCGCATCATCCCTTCGCTCGGGCGGCGGAGCCATGATTCCCAGCACGCCCGCTGCTGCTCTGACGACCATCAGCAGTGCCACCTCGCAGGCCAACACCACCGGGATCGACGAGTTCGATCGCGTGCTCGGGGGCGGGCTCGTTCCCGGTTCGGTCGTCCTCCTTGCCGGCGAACCCGGAGTCGGCAAATCGACGCTGCTGCTCGAGGTGGTGCACCGATGGGCCCGCTCGGCACCGGATCGACGCGCGCTCTACGTCACGGGCGAGGAGTCGGCGGGGCAGGTGCGGTTGCGTGCCGATCGCACCGGCGCGGTACACGAACGCGTCTTCCTCGCCGCCGAATCCGATCTCGCCACCGTCTTCGGCCACGTGGAGCAGGTCAAGCCCAGCCTGCTGATCGTCGATTCGGTTCAGACGATGCTCGCCGCGGACGTCGACGGCGTCATCGGCGGCGTCACCCAGGTTCGCGCCATCACCAGCGCGTTGACCACGCTGGCCAAGACCACCGGCGTCGCGGTACTGCTCGTCGGGCACGTCACCAAGGAAGGCGCGGTGGCCGGTCCGCGATCTCTCGAGCATCTCGTCGACGTGGTGCTCAACTTCGAGGGCGACAAGCACTCCACCCTGCGGATGATTCGGGGCGTCAAGAACCGGTTCGGAGCCTCCGACGAGGTGGGTTGCTTCGAGCTCCGCGAGACCGGCATCGTCGGCATCAGTGATCCGTCCGGGTTGTTCCTGCATCATCGGAACGACGCCGTACCCGGCACTGCCGTCACCGTCACGATGGACGGCAAACGGCCGCTGTTGGCCGAGCTGCAAGCGCTGATCGTCGACACCACGATGCCATCGCCCCGGCGCGCGGTGAGCGGGCTCGATCACGCCCGCGTAGCGATGATCCTGGCCGTGCTGGAACGTCGCTGCGGCGTCAAGGTGTCCAAGGCGGAGGTCTACGCGGCGACGGTCGGTGGGATGCGCACCAGCGAACCGTCCGCCGATCTCGCGCTCGCCGCAGCGGTGGCCTCGGCGGTTCGCGATCAACCACTTCCCGCGGGCATGGTGATTCTGGGCGAGGTCGGTCTGGCCGGAGAGGTGCGCCGCGTCGCCGGGCTGGGTCGCCGTCTCGCCGAGGCCGCCCGATTGGGGTTCAACTACGCCATCGTCCCCGAGGACGCCGGTCCCATACCCGACGGCATCAAGGTCAAGACCGTCACCAACGTCGGAGAGGCGTTGACCTACACGCGTATGCGGCCCGTATGACACCGGGCAGTATTCTTCGTCCGACCGCCCGCGTGTAGCAGCGCAGTATCCTTTGTCTGGCTGCCTGCACGTGGCAGCGAAGTACTCTTTGTTCGCACGCACAGAAATCCGCAGCCCGAGCCGTAGCCGCTGCCAAGACACGAGGGGGTTGGCCGATGGAGGGCACCACGCCGTCCCCAGCGTTGCGCGAGACCATCGCCCGGCTCGCACCGGGAACCGCACTGCGAGACGGTCTCGAGCGAATTCTGCGCGGCCGCACCGGCGGGTTGATCGTCCTCGGCTACGACGACGAGGTCGAGGCGATCTGCGACGGCGGGTTCGAGCTCGATGTCGAGTTCGCCCCAACCCGGCTGCGCGAATTGTCGAAAATGGATGGCGCAGTGGTGCTTTCGACCGACGGCAAGCGCATCGTCCGATCCAACGTCCAGCTGGTCCCCGACCACAAGATTCCCACCGTCGAATCCGGTACCCGGCACCGCGCCGCCGAGCGAACCGCCATGCAGACCGGCTATCCCGTCGTCTCGGTGAGCCAGTCGATGAGCATCGTCAGCGTCTACATCGGTGGCATCAGGCACGTCGTGGAAGGCTCGGCCACCATCCTCTCGCGCGCCAATCAGGCCGTCGCGACTCTCGAACGCTACAAGGCCCGGCTCGACGACAACACCCGTCAACTCTCGGTGGTGGAGATCGAGGACTTCGTGACACTGCGCGACGCCCTGACCGTCGCGCAGCGTCTCGAGATGGTGCGGCGAGTGTCGGTGGAGATCGAGCAGAACGTCCTCGAACTCGGCACGGACGGCCGCCAGCTCGCTCTTCAGCTCGAAGAGTTGTTGGGCGACAACGACGTCGATCGCCAACTGATCGTGCGTGACTATCTGGCCGGCAACGAACCGTCGAGCACCACCGGAGTGGAGAAGGCGCTCGCCGCTCTGGACAAGCTGACCGACGTCGACCTGCTGGATCTGACGACACTGGCCCGCGCTTTCGGATATCCCGCGACCATAGAGGCCCTCGACACCCCGATGAGTCCCCGCGGGTACCGGGTGCTCACCCGAGTTCCGCGGTTGCAGTTCAGCCAGATTCACCGGCTGGTCGGCGCGTTCGGCACCCTGCAGGGGTTGCTCGCGGCCACCGCAGCCGACCTGCAGTCCGTCGACGGTATCGGTGGACTCTGGGCTCGTCACATCCGCGAAGGCCTGTCCAGACTGGCCGAGGCATCGATCTCGGGACCGTACGACTAGACGCCCTGCCGCAATCCCTTGCCCTTCATTGCATTGGGTGCAACACTGCATTCCATGCAACTCGACGCTCCCAGCCAGGGCCTTCGTTCCCGCAAGAAGGAACGAACTCGGGAAGCGATCGAGGAAGCCGCCATCCGCATCGCCACCGAACACGGCTATGCGGGCACGACGGCACAGGCGATTGCCGACGCCGCGAATGTCTCCTTGCGGACGATGTTCAACTACTTTCCTCAGCGCGACGAGGCCATTTCGGGTCCCACCATCGCGCTGGGAGACCTCGACGAGATCCGACGGCAACTGGCCGAGGCACCGACCGTACTGCAGGGCACGATAGACGTGTTCGACGCGTGCGCACCCGCGCTCGACGGTTCCTCCGAACTCCAGCGCAGGCGCAAAGCCCTCATCCAGTCCACCCCCGAGCTTCTCCACGTGCATCGCTCCGCCATCGACCGTTTCGAGAACGAGCTGATCATCGTCGTCGAGGAGGAGTTCGCAGCACGGCCGGAACGTCGACGTCTGGGACGGGGAGTGACCCCGCGAGAAGAAGCGCGACTACTGGTGACGATCGTCGGCGGTGCAATCCGGTTCGGCGTCGACGACTGGCTGTCGAATGGGCAGAACGACATTCTGTCGCGACGAGACGCGATGGCAGGCGTCATCCACCAATTCGCCCTGCTGCTGACGGACGAGCAGTAATTCCTCTGCCCGCAACTCCGGCGAGACGATCGATCAGCAGGACGCCATCGTCCGAGGCAACAGCAGGCCTGCCGACGCCTCCATCTCGTCGAGCACATCGAGTATCCGATCCTCGGGCAGTGTCAGGTCGATGGTGTCACTGCACGGCTGCGGGCAGTCGATGTCGGTGTGCCAGTACACCTCCACGCGATTGAGCTCCGGGTCGCGGAAGTAGCATCCGATCGCGTTGCCGTGGTTGCTGACCCGATCGATCCGGTAACCGCGCTCGAGTATCTGCGCATGGAACTCTCGGAGATCGGACAGAGTGTCGAGGACGAACGACAGCCGTTGCGGTTCGGTGCACCGTTCCGGATCTTCGGCGAGCAACAGGTCGTGATGGTCTTCGTCGGGACGCGAGGCGAGAAAGACATGTCGATCGTCCCTGGCGATGACCGTCATGCCGAGAAACCGCGAGTAGAACTCGACCATGACTTCCGGATCGTTCACGAACAGGTCGACGTGACCGAGCCTGGCTACCTTGGGCATGAGCCTTCTCCTCTGCGCGCTCGCGGATCCGAATTGGGCTAAACTTGCACTCCATGCAGTGTTGCACTGAATGCAAGTATTGGCAACGGTCGAACGCCGACCAGGGCGGAACACCGTCGATGGGAACAACGCGAAAGGCACGTCGGTGAAAACGCTCGGAAAGTCCTACAAGGACTCTGCACGGACAGAAGCACCCATAGCCCCAATTCTGGCGGATCGTTCGAGTCCGCGATCGTTCGATCCCGACCACGTCATCGACGCAGAATCCGTCTCTTCCATGCTCGAGGCGGCCCGGTGGGCACCGTCGGGATCGAACAGTCAACCCCGACGCTTCGTCGTCGGAGTCCGCGGAACCGAGACTTTCGATCTGTTGGCGTCGGTACTCGGTGCCGGCAACCGCCTCTGGGCACCACGCGCGTCGTTGCTCGTACTCGCAGTCCGGGTCGACACCGCTCCCGATGGAAAGCCCTACAAGACCGCCGATTACGACACCGGGCAGGCCGTCGCACATCTGGTGATCCAGGCGCACCACCTCGGCCTGGTAGCCAGGCAGATGGCCGGCTTCGACGCCGCACGAGCCGCGGAACTGCTGGGACTGTCGGCCCCTTTCGTGCCGCGCACCATCACCGCCGTCGGAGCACCGGGTTCGCTCGATGCCCTCGATGCCGGTACCGCCGAGAAGGAGAACGAGCCGAGAACACGAATCCCGCTCGAGACTCTCGTGCTCCGACGCGACTGACAGCCTAGGACGGCGGTGCCGACGCCTTCTTGGTTCCGGGGAGAAAGCCTGCGTCGATCACGGCCTTCACGTACGGTCGTGCGCTGGTGATCAACTGATCGGCGTCCTCGACGTCTCGCCATACGGCCGACGCCATGACGTCGGTCCGATCCTCGATGTGCCGATCGAGAGCGAGTCCGTCCTCGGTCAACGTCTCGCCGTCCGCCGAGGTGGTGAGCAATCCGCGAGTGGCGAGTCGTTCTGCAGCAGAGCCCCATTCGCTTTCGGACCACTGCCGGGTCAGCTGCGTGATGCGCTTGCCGAGTGCTCGACGGCCGGGCTGCGGGGTCGCGCGGTCGGCCTCGTGGAAGACGGCGGCTTCCGTCGGGTCGAGTTCTGCGTCGATCAAGGCGGCGAGGTGACCGTCGCCGCGCCACTCGCGTAGGACGGTGATCGAGTGCCAGAGCGCGAGATGCGGCACGTCGGGGTGCTCGGCCGCATGCCACGCTGCTGCAAGTGGCCGACCGGCGAACGAGGCTGAGTCGCCGATGACGCGGAGACGATCTGCGAGCGTGGCCAGGCCGGGGTCGGCGGCAAGTGAACCCAGCGCGGTGCCGAGGACGGAATCGAGCAGCGTCCACCGGCGATTCGACACCGAGTCCAAACCGACGGCAACAGCGGCCGGCCAGGCGCGTTCGATGAGCACCGGGTTGAAGTTGTAGAACGCCGCTGCGACGACACTCGGCGCACACGGACCCATCGGGGCAGCTCGAGCGCCGACGTACCAGGCATGACCGTCGAGGCCGGTGTCCTCGTATGCCGCACCCAGTTCAGGGTTGAAGTACGCGGTGACGTGGAAGGGCTCGAATGTCTTGTAGGCGGAGCGGGCGAGTGCGGTCGAGGTGGTCATGAGATTCGACCGTACTCAGCCGGTGATGTTGAACGGCTCCGGCACGCTCTTGAGCTCGCCGAGCTGCGCGATCGCCTGGTAAGCACCGACGCCGACCGGGATTCGCTCTTCGCCGCAGCCGGGTACCGAGTTGGTGCCGGACCACTTGACGGTGAAGCCTGCCTGCTCGCCGGGCTTGAAGGTACGCAGATCCGACGCGGCGTTGGGGAAGCAATCGACGTTGGACCAGATGCGCTGATTGTCGAGGGTGTAGACGAGCGCCTGCTGCAACCCGGCACCGACGTCACGCTGGCATTCGGTGGAGCCGATGTTGGTGATGACCACGGTGAACACGGGCTCTTCACCCAGACGGTACGTGGCCTTCTCCGGCGTCACCTTGATTGCGAGCGATTGATCCGGGCACTGGTTGGAGATCACCGGGGCCGGAGCGCCGCTGGTGGTTGCAGCCGCTCCGCCACCGGCAGCGGAGTCGGTCGCCCCACCGGAGCCGCCGGATCCGCCCGCACTTTCGCCGGAGCCGCCCGAACCGCCGGAATCGGCGTCGGTGGCGGACGAGCTGGGTGAAGGCAGGGCCGAAGTTGTTGCCGGAGCCGCAACGACGCCCGCGGGAGCAGCCTCGGTGTCGTCGGAACCGCCACTGAGCGAGGCGATGAACCACACGATCAGTCCGAGGACGACAACGGCCGCACCGATGGCGAGAGCGCGGCGTCGCCAGTAGATTTCGGGAGGCAAAGGCCCGGTCGGTTCCAACACGAATCAACCGTATGCGGCCGGAGCCACGCTATCCCTGAGCCCACGCGGCGTGTCGCGTCGGCGACCTCACTGATGTTGGGTTCGAGTCGGTTCAGGCGGGCATTTCGCCGATGTCGCCGATGACCTCACGCAACTGCGCATGACCCTTCGACAGCTGGTAGGTGAGGCCGACGATCGCGAGTTCCCCGGCTTCGACCTTCTCGGCGACGATCCGCGACCGCTGCATCAGCAGATTGCCGGTCTCCTCGACGTGGCGTGCCTCGAACTCGTCGACGGCCTGGTAGCCGTCACGGCGGGCCGAGAGCACCGACGGGGTGACGCGTTCGACGACGTCGCGAATGTAGCCGCCGGGGACATCACCACTCTCGAGGGCGTCTACGGTCGCCTTGACTGCACCGCAGTGATCGTGGCCGAGCACCACGATCAGCGGCGCGTTCAGCACAGCGACGCCGTACTCGATGGAGCCGAGCACCGCGGAGTCCACCACGTGACCGGCGGTACGCACGACGAACATGTCGCCGAGGCCCTGGTCGAAGATGATCTCGGCAGCAACACGCGAGTCGGCGCAGCCGAAGAGGATGGCACTGGGGTGCTGAGCACTCTCGAGGCGGGCACGATCCTCGATGCCCTGCGACGGGTGCAGGACCTCTCCGGAGACAAACCGTTGGTTGCCTTCCTTGAGGGACTTCCAGGCAGCGATCGGATTCGAAGCAGGCATGAGTCTCATTGTGCACGTGGATCGAGTTACCGGCGAGTCGGGTTGACTACTGTTGGGACCGATCACAGACACGACGAGAAGGGCGACCAGTTGCCGATCGATGCCGACGCTCTGCTCGGGTGGTTCGACACCGACGGACGCGATCTGCCGTGGCGACGACCCGGCGTCAGCGCATGGCAGATCCTGATGAGCGAGATCATGCTGCAGCAGACGCCGGTGGTGCGGGTCGCGCCCATCTGGGAGCAGTGGGTGCAGCGCTGGCCGGTGCCGTCTGCGATGGCCGCGTCCTCTCAGGCCGAGGTGCTCCGTGCGTGGGGCAAGTTGGGCTATCCGCGTCGAGCACTGCGATTGCACGAGTGCTCCCGCGTGCTCGCCGAGGAGTACGGCGACGAGGTGCCCGGAGACGTCGAAACACTGTTGGGCCTGCCGGGCATCGGGGCCTACACCGCGCGCGCAGTGGCGTGTTTCGCCTACGGGCAGCGAGTTCCGGTGGTCGACACCAATGTTCGACGCGTCGTCGCGCGTGCGTTGCACGGCAACGCCGAGCCTGGAAATCCCTCCACGACAAGGGATCTCGCCGACGTCGAACAGCTGCTCCCGGAGAGCGTCCCGCGGGCCGCCCGCTACTCGGCGGCGTTGATGGAACTGGGCGCGCTGATCTGCACGGCCAAGAATCCGGCTTGCCTGCTGTGCCCGCTCCCCGAGTGCGCCTGGATCGAGGCCGGCAGGCCCGCGCACACCGGGCCGGCCAAGAAGGTCCAGAAGTTCGCAGGCACGGATCGTCAGGTTCGAGGCAAGCTCATGTCGGTGCTGCGCGAGAGCACCGGCCCCGTCGAGCGGTCACAACTCGACATCGTCTGGCCCACCGACCCGACTCAACGCGACCGAGCTCTCGATTCACTGCTGACCGACGGCTTGATCGAACAAACGGAGTCGGGATTGTTCGCCCTCGCAGGTGAGGGTTCGGACGGCTGAATCTTCGCTACCGAGCGAGAAATTCGACGAGAGTGGCGTTGACTGCGTCGGGGCGTTCGAGGTAGCCGAAATGACCGGTATCGGCGATTTCGACGTATCGAGCACCAGGTATCGCGTCGGCGACGTCGCGGCACTGCTGCACGGGGATCATGCGGTCGTCGGCGAATCCGATCACCAGAGATTTCGCCCTGATTGCCCGGTATGCAGCCAATCGATCTGTCCCCGCTCGCATTTCGAGTCCGATCTGCGCTCGCATACCCGCAGTCTTCTTGCCGCCCGAGTATTCGAGGATCGCCAGCCAGTCACCGATCGCGCTGTCGTCGGCCAGCGTCTTGGGCGAGAAGTTCTGCATCGCAGTCATCGCAGCCCGGTACGACGCGGGTAGTTCGACCCCGGCGTCGTGAAGGTCCTTCTCGCCCTTCGACATCTGCGCACGAAAGGTGGTGGTCTTGCCGAACGTGGCCATCATCACTGCATGCGACACCAGATCCGGCCTGGCCAAGGCCAATTCCTGGGTAACGCGGGCACCCATGGAGGTGCCGACGACGCGTGCTGCGCCGCCACCGAGGTGCTCGACGAGGGCAGCGGTGTCGGCGACCAGGTCGTCGAGTGTCATCCCGCTCGCACACTCGGAAGACGGTGCGATACCGCGATTGTCGAACGTGACGACCCGGTACCCCTGCTTCACCAGGACCGGGACCTGATGGGTTCGCCAGACTCGTCCTGGGCTACCGGTGCCCATCACCAACACCACGAGCGGGCCGTCGCCGGTGACGTCGTAGTTGAGGTCGATTCCGTTGAGCTTCGCGAGCGGCATTCGGATCATCTTAGTGCGCGCAGGAACTCCTCGACCGCCGTGCGATAACGCTCGGGAGCCTCGTCGTGAATCAGATGGCCCGCCTTCTCGATCCGAATGTGAGTCGATTCGGGCTTGTCCGAGTGCATCTGCTGCATCTGGCCGGCCGGGGTGATGGTGTGCTCACCTTCGATCAGCAACACCGGAGCGGCGACGGCCTCCCACTCGTCCCAGAAGTGCCGCGTCCCCCATTCCTGCGAGATCGCCTCGAAGAAGTCCACCTCGCCGTGCAATCGCCAGCCGTCTTCGCTGCGAACGAAAGAGTCCAGAAAATATTGTCCCGCAACATCTCCGAAGAATCCGAGTACTGCGTCGGCGTCGGGAAAGGGCTGGGGCCAGGCCCGCATCATGGTGGCCCAGTCGTCTGCGGTGCGGCCCCGAAAGTCCGGGGCGATGTCCTCGACCACGAGCGCAGTCACCAGGTCTGGTCGCTGCGCGGCTGCACACCACCCGTGCAGTGCGCCCATCGAATGACCGATCAGCACGCTGGGACCCAGCCGGTCGAGATGCTCGAGCAAGTCGGCCACGAAGTACTCGGTGGTGGGCTCCAGCGGCGGAGGGCGACGATGCCCCGGTGCGTCGTAGGTGTGCACGTGCCCGAATTCTCGAAGCCACGGAACCTGCCTACGCCAGGTGGCAGCACTGCCCATCAGCCCGTGCAGCAGCAGAATCGAACGGCCGGATCCACCCTCGTCGTAGAGCATCACCGCCGAGCATAACGGCGGAGTAATCTCGCGAGCATGGCCATTGTGAAGATCAATGCGATCGACGTACCCGAGGGCGCAGGCCCCGAACTCGAGAAGCGCTTCGCCGCGCGCGCCGGGTCGGTCGACGGCTCCCCCGGCTTCCTCGGGTTCCAACTGCTGCGGCCGGTCAAGGGCGAAACGCGCTACTTCGTCGTCACCCAGTGGGAGGACGAGGAGTCGTTCCAGGCATGGTCGGCAGGACCGTCGCGGGAGGCTCATGCCGGTGCCCGTTCCCCGAAGCCGGTGTCGTCCGGAGCGTCGCTGCTCGAATTCGAGGTCGTATTGGACGTGCCTGCTTCTTCGTGACGCCGCTCAGATGTGTTGGCGCGCGAGCTTCCACTCGAGTTTCGTCGGCATCTCCGAATCCAGTTTTCTCACGGCATCGGCCAGGAATTCGGCGGGCATAGGTCTTCCCAGGAAGTAGCCCTGGGCACCGTCGCAGCCGAGTTCGCGAAGCGCATCCAGCGTGCCCGCGTCCTCGACCCCCTCTGCCATGACCCGCACCCCGAGGCTTCGAGCCAGGTCGATGGTCGAGCGCACGATCGACGCGTCGGTGTCGTCGGTGTTCATCTTCGACACGAACGAGCGGTCGATCTTGAGAGTCTGCACCGGCAGACTCTGCAGGTAGGCCAGCGAGCTGTAGCCGGTGCCGTAGTCGTCGATCGCGATGGTGACGCCGAGGCCACGCAGAGACGTCAGCGCATTCACCGAACGCACCGGATCAGTCATCGCAGTAGTTTCGGTGACCTCGAATTCCAAAGCATGAGCGGGAACCGCGTATTTCGCCAGCGCTGCTGCGACCTGCTCGGTGAGAGTCTCGTCGAGTAGGTTTCTCACCGAAAGATTCACCGACACAGACAGATCGACACCGCGTCGACGCAATTCGCTGCACTGCGCCAAGGCCTCGTCCAGCACGAGCGCGGTGATGGCGGGCAACATGCCGGTGCGCTCGGCGTCGGGCAGAAACATCGAGGGTCCGATCAGGCCCTCACGCGGGTGCTGCCACCGCAGCAACGCCTCGACGCGGTCCACGCTGCCGGATTCCAGATCCAGGCACGGCTGAAAGAACACTCGAAGCTGGTGGTCACGAATGGCTGTGTCGAGTTCACCCAGCAACCGCATCTGATCGTGGCGGTCGCGATCCATGTCGGGTTCGTAGCGGCCGACTCGAGTGTGGCCGGCCTTCGCGGCCGTCAACGCCACGTGGGCGCGCTGAAGCATCGCCTCACCGTCGACCGGATTGGCCTCCGGATTCTCGATGCCGCTTCGACTCGCGTCCGGCTCCTCGGTCGACGCGATTCCGACGACCGCATCGAGTGCAACGTTGATGTCGTGCACGAACATCGTTCTGCTGACTGCGAATTGGAGCCGCTCAGCGGTATCCGACACGTCGATCTGGGCGGGACGCCGACGCATGGCGACGACGAACTGATCCCCACCGAGCCGACCCACCAGGTCATCGGATCGCACCGATGCGACCAGACGGTGACCGATCTCGCGCAGCACACTGTCTCCCACGCTGTACCCGAAGGTCTCGTTGATCTGGGCGAAGCGATCGATGTCCACCACGAGCGTGAAGACGTCCGACTCACCACGCGTGGCGAGCATCGTGTCCAACCGCTCTCGGAGCAGCCGTCGACTGGCCAGTCCGGTGACCGCGTCCGTGCGAGCCACGTCCTCGAGCACTGCGGCCTGCAGGCGCAGCGTGGTCAGGAAGCACGCCATGCGGCACCCGACGAGGGCGATGACCAAGGCCGACGAGGCCACGATCACCCAACCCCACTGATCGACGGGTATCCCACGGGCCAACTGAACAGCCATCACGAAGGGCGTCACGGCGACCGCGACACTGAGTCCGAGAAATCTCACGCGCCCGAATCTGAACGGGCTGGACCGGTCCACACGCGAGACCGTTCTTTCCGGAATGTGCAGGGCGATCACCCCGAAACACACGTAGGCCGCCAGCCACAGCGTGTTCAGGAGAGTCGAACGGTAGAGCTCGTGGCTGCCGACCGCCGCATAGGACGCGAAATCGGCAGCCACGAGCAACACCACTCCCGCCGTGGCAGCCAGGAACGGCACCGTGGTCGCCCGGGTCAGCAGGTACAGACTGCCGACGAGCGTCAGCAGAAATGCGTCGACGGTGAGGTAGATCGTGGCCGGCCACAGTTCCAGCGCCGACGAAAACGACCACGACGAACCGTCGGAGATGACGAAGACCCAGGTGGCGAGGCCGAAGCCGACTGCAACCACCAGACATTCGAGAAGCTCCTCGATCCCGAACACGAGCCCGTTCTCGTCGGCGGCTCGGGCGAAGCCGATGGCGATCACCAGATAGCCGATCAGGTAGAAGACGTCGGACGAGGAGAACGTCGATACTCGGCCGCCGCCGACCTGCGCCATCGACACCAACGCGTCGCCGATGCCCCAGGAGCCGACACCGACGGCCATGTACTTCCAGGTCCGCTTGTCCGGACCGGGTTCCCGACGGTAGCGGTACACGAACGCAGCGACTGTGGCCAGGAGCACGATTGCGTACAACGCACTCTGGGGTATTCCCGGAGGGGCAATTGCGTACGCCGCCACGGCGAGTGCACCGAGGCCCAGGAAGCGCGTCCACAACATGGTGGGGCTGATCCTTCCTAGGCCGGTCGGTGCATACCCCGAACGTACGCATCAGCCGATCGAACCCGACGTTTGATCACGATTCGTTGCTGATCCACCCTGCAGATGGGTCGAGAAACGAACTATTTCAAACCTGACGATTGTTCGCCAGTCTCACTTCGGGCGGTTTGTCCGTTCAGCCCTCGAGAGCCGCGTCCAGTGTGATGTCCACGCCGGTGAGAGCCTTGCTGACAGGACAAGTTTCTTTTGCCGCCTGAGCCGCTTTGGCGAAGCCGTCGGCGTCGAGACCCTCGACCTCGCCCCGCACGGTCAGCTTGATGCCGGTCAGCTTGAAACCCGGCTCGTCGGGCCCCAGCGAGACATCGGCGGTGACCTCGAGGCTCTGCGGGGTGCCGCCCGCCTCCGCGATCAACGCCGACAACTGCATCGCGTAGCAGCTCGAATGAGCCGCGGCGATCAGTTCCTCGGGGCTGGTGGTGCCGTCTGCGTTCTCGGCGGCGCGCTTGGGAAACGACACATCGAAAGTCGCTGCGCCGGAACTGGACAGCTCCACCTGGCCGGAACCCTGTTCCAGCGTTCCGTTCCAAGCTGTGCGTGAGGTGCGAGTTGGCATCGAACCGAATCCTTTCGTTGTCGACCCTGTGTAGGCCTGTTTCTCAGGCTAACGTCAGCGGGGTGACCGGGCTACCGAGTGCGAGGATGTCGACACGACGGGTGCGACAAACGAAAAAGTTCTCGCGCACGGCGACGATCGCGGCCATCGCGATGCTGTCGATCGTCGGATTCTCGACGCCGACGGCAGAGGCAGGCCCCCTGACGGACTTCTACGACGCGCCGGTCACGACGGTCGGCACCGCGTCGCCCGGCGAGGTACTCCGAACCCTGCCCGTCAACTCACCCAAGGGGTTCGGACTCGGGTTCGACATCGAACGCATTCTCTATCGCTCCACCGACACCCACGATGACCCCATGGTCGTCTCCGGCTACTCGATGACACCCACAGCTCCGTGGACCGGCCCCGGACCGCGACCGGTGATCGCCTATGCGCCCGGCACTTCCGGGATGGCGGACCGTTGCGCCGGTTCGGTAGTTCTCGGGACAGTCGGCTCGTCACCGGCCATCCTGCCGCTTCTGCTCGCCGGATATCGCGTCGTCGCAACCGATTACCAGGGCCTGGGCACCCCAGGCGGACACACCTACCTCAACCGAATCGCCTCGGGCCGAGCTCTGCTCGACGCCGCCAGAACCGCAGACGATGACGCCCCCGTGGTGTTGTTCGGTTACTCGGAAGGCGGATTCGCGTCGGGGGCCGCTGCCGAACTCGCCGCCACCTATGCCCCGGAGCTGAAGATCCGGGGAGCGTATGTCGGTGCGCCACCGGCAGATCCGACGCTCAACATCGAGACACTCGACAACACCGGCCTCGGCAGCGCCGTGTTCTTCGCCGTCGATGGAATGATCAATGCCTACCCGGATCGGGCGGACAGCATCCGCAGCCTCTTCGACTCCGACGGAATCGCCGCACTCGACGCCGCACAGAACTGGTGTACCACCGACTCCGCGGCCACCGCGACAGTGCGCACGACCGAACTGACCCGCGACGGACGACCCCTCGACGATCAACTGAGCAACCCGGTTCTGGCCGACATCATCGAGACCAACACCGTCGGGCGCATCGCCCCTGTCATGCCTGTGTATCTCTCGCACGCAGTCGAGGACGACACCGTACCGATCGAGCAGAGCCGCACCCTGTTTCGACACTGGAGCGATCTGGGTGCCGACATCACCTACCGCGAATACGACCTCCCGGCCATACCGGTCGAGGGCGCGAACCACCTGCCCGGAGCTCTCGCGGCCTACTCCGACGTGATGCCCTGGATCGCCGGGCTGATTCTCGCAGGAGTGGAGCCTGCAGGAACGACCCGATAGGCAGGAGTGGAGCCTGCAGGAACGACCCGATAGGCAGGAGTGGAGCCTGCGGGAACGACCCGATGGGCAGGAGTGGAGCCAGCAGGAACGACCCGATGGGCAGGAGCTGATCTCAGGTGTGAAATCAGGGTGATCACCGAGGCGTCGGCCACGATGAGGTTGGTTCACTCCAACCATGCGCATCGTCCACGCCCTGCTCACCGTCGCAGCAGTTCTTACTGCGGGCTCCCCCACCCCACCGGATCCCGGCATGGCGTCGGACATCGAGATTGTCGCCGAGGAACTGGGGTTGCCGGGGGTTGCGTTCCGCGTCGTCTCCGAGGACGAGGTGGTGGAGGACGTCGAGTACGGGGTGGACGGGGACGGGGTGCCGATCGACGAGAGCACGCCGTTCGTGTGGGGTTCGGTATCGAAGTCGGTGACGGCGGCGACGGTGTACTCCCTCGCCTCGCAACATCGTCTCGATCCGAGTGGAACGGTGAATTCGATTCTCCCGGAGGTCGATTGGATCGTCCCCGGCGATGTCACGATCGACGACCTGATCCACCACACCAGTGGACTCCCCCACGACGTCACCGAACTTGACGTGTGGGGACGTTCCGAACGAGCGCTCGACGTCGTCCCCACCCTGGACGTCACCGTCGCCGACCGCGGCACCTTCCGCTACTCGAGCCTCAATTACCTACTGCTGCAGGCGATTGTCGAGAAGGTCACCGCCGAACCCTTCGCCGACGTCGTCGCCCGCGAGACCGGAATGCACACTGCCGGTGCCGTCACACCCGGCCACGTACCGTTCTTCACCTTCCCGCGCAGCATCGACACCGGCATCGACTCCGCGGGATTGGGCTACGGCTATCTGAGCGGATCCATCGCCGAGCTCTCCCGCTACGCATCCACGCAACTGACCGCACCGGCGTCGAACAGTTCGGATACGGTGCCGACGGGTTCGGGCACGGCGTACGGATACGGGTGGTACGTCGAGACGCTGCCCGACGGTACCGGGATGCGATGGCATTCCGGTGCCGTCCCGGGCTACTTCACTCACGTCGCACTCGTTCCGGAACGACACCTGGCCGTGGTGTTCGCGACCAACCGATACGGCGAACTCGACGCCGACAACCTTGCCTCCGCGGCCCGCTCCCTCGTACTCACCCGACTCGGTATCGACGAACCCCGCGCCGCCGGACTCGGTCTCTACGAGATAGCCCTGATCGGAGCGTCTGCACTCGCGGTGTTGTTGGCGATATGTGCCACGAGAACCCTGCTCGGATTCGGAGCCGCTCCCGGAAGATGGGCACTGGCGCGTGTTCTGGGTGCCCTCGGCGCAGGCGGACTGCTGTACTTCTCACTGCCCGCACTCACCGGAGCACCGATCTCGACCCTGGCCCGCTGGGCTCCTGACATCGCGCTGCTGTTCTGGATCCTGCTCGCCGAACTTGCCCTCATCGCTGTTGCCCTCGGCGCTCGGGTCTTCCGTCAATGGACCACTGCACACGTCTGAGCGGTGCAACGGTCCATTCACGCCCGTCCATGAGCTGCGTGAATGGACCGTTGCATACGTCTGGGCAGTGCAAGGGTCCATTGACGCGAACGGGGGGACGGGCGAACGGTGAGCGAACACGCGACGGGCGGACACACGACGGGCGGACACACGACAACGGGCGACCCTCCGAAGAGGATCGCCCGTTGTCGTGAACTGTGAAATTTACTCGCTGTCGCTGTCTCCGGTGGCCTTGGCCAGGTCGACCGGGACCTCGTCGGGGACGATGATGGCTTTCTTCTCGCCGCGGAACGTGAACTTCGCGTCCTCGCCTGCGCCTTCGCCGTCCCAGTTCTCGACGTCGACCAGGATGATCTGGCCGGCTTCGATTTCGCCGAAGAGGATCTTCTCCGACAGTGCGTCCTCGATCTCGCGCTGAATGGTGCGACGCAGTGGCCGCGCACCCAGGACGGGGTCGAATCCGCGCTTGGCCAGCAACGACTTGGCCTTCTCGGTGACCTCGATTGCCATGTCCTTGTTCTTGAGCGCACCTTCGACTCGGTTGAGCATGAGATCGACCATCTGGATGATCTCGTCTCGCGTGAGCTGGTGGAACACGACGATGTCGTCGATGCGGTTCAGGAACTCGGGGCGGAAATGCTTCTTCAGCTCGTCGTTGACCTTGAGCTTCATCCGCTCGTAGTTCGAGCCGGTGCCTTCACCCGAGGAGAAGCCGAGGCCCACTGCCTTCGAGATGTCTGCGGTACCGAGGTTCGAGGTGAAGATCAGCACGGTGTTCTTGAAGTCGACCGTGCGTCCCTGGCCGTCGGTGAGACGCCCGTCTTCGAGCACCTGCAGGAGCGTGTTGTAGATCTCCGAGTGGGCCTTCTCGATCTCGTCGAACAGCACGACGGAGAACGGCTTGCGGCGGACCTTCTCGGTGAGCTGGCCACCCTCTTCGTAGCCGACGTATCCGGGAGGAGCACCGAACAGACGCGACGCGGTGAAGCGGTCGTGGAACTCGCCCATGTCGATCTGGATCAGCGCGTCGTCCTCGCCGAAGAGGAAGTTCGCGAGAGCCTTCGACAGCTCGGTCTTACCGACACCGGACGGGCCGGCGAAGATGAACGAGCCCGACGGACGCTTCGGGTCCTTCAGACCTGCACGGGTACGACGGATCGCCTTGGAGACGGCCTTGACTGCCTCGACCTGGCCGATGATCCGCTTGTGCAGCTCGTCTTCCATGCGGAGCAGACGGGTGGTCTCCTCCTCGGTGAGCTTGAAGACGGGGATGCCGGTCCAGTTGCCCAGGACTTCGGCGATCTGCTCGTCGTCCACCTCGGCAATGACGTCGAGGTCGCCCGAGCGCCACTGCTTCTCGCGCTCGGCGCGCTGACCGACGAGGGTCTTCTCCTTGTCGCGCAGGTTCGCAGCCTTCTCGAAGTCCTGTGCGTCGATGGCCGATTCCTTCTCCCGGCGTGCGTCGGCGATCTTGTCGTCGAACTCACGCAGGTCTGGCGGCGCGGTCATCCGGCGGATGCGCATCCGCGCGCCCGCCTCGTCGATGAGGTCGATTGCCTTGTCGGGCAGGAACCGATCGTTGATGTACCGGTCGGCCAACGTGGCGGCCGCGACGAGGGCACCGTCGGTGATCGAGACGCGGTGGTGTGCCTCGTAGCGATCGCGCAGACCCTTGAGGATCTCGATGGTGTGCTCGACGGTCGGCTCGCCGACCTGGACGGGCTGGAAACGACGCTCGAGGGCGGCGTCCTTCTCGATGTACTTGCGGTACTCGTCGAGGGTGGTAGCACCGATGGTCTGCAGTTCGCCACGAGCCAGCTTCGGCTTGAGGATCGACGCTGCGTCGATGGCACCTTCGGCGGCACCTGCGCCGACGAGCGTGTGCAGCTCGTCGATGAACAGGATGATGTCGCCGCGGGTGTTGATCTCCTTGAGCACCTTCTTCAGGCGCTCCTCGAAGTCACCGCGGTAACGGCTGCCGGCCACGAGCGAGCCGAGGTCGAGGGTGTAGAGCTGCTTGTCCTTGAGCGTTTCGGGAACCTCGCCGTTGACGATGGCCTGCGCGAGGCCCTCGACGACTGCGGTCTTACCGACACCGGGCTCACCGATGAGGACGGGGTTGTTCTTGGTACGACGCGAGAGCACCTGCATGACGCGCTCGATTTCCTTCGCGCGACCGATGACCGGGTCGAGCTTGCCCTCGAGCGCGGCCTGCGTCAGGTTGCGACCGAACTGGTCGAGGACCAGCGACGTCGACGGGGTGCCCGCCTCGCCGCGGCCACTGCCGGACTCGCTGGGCTCCTTGCCCTGGTAGCCCGAGAGCAGCTGGATGACCTGCTGGCGCACGCGGTTGAGGTCGGCTCCGAGCTTGACCAGAACCTGAGCTGCGACGCCTTCGCCTTCGCGAATCAGACCCAGCAGAATGTGCTCGGTGCCGATGTAGTTATGGCCGAGCTGCAGTGCTTCA
This sequence comes from Rhodococcus sp. IEGM 1370, assembly GCF_033142325.1. Taxonomy (NCBI): domain Bacteria; kingdom Bacillati; phylum Actinomycetota; class Actinomycetes; order Mycobacteriales; family Nocardiaceae; genus Rhodococcus; species Rhodococcus sp. IEGM 1370. Next base: position 32,542 of record NZ_JAWLRY010000023.1, read on the forward strand.
CGCAGGCTGAGCTCGAGTACTTTCTTGGCGCGCGGGGTGAACGGAATGTGACCGGACGGAGCCTGCTGGCCCTGGCCGATGATTTCCTCTACCTGGCTGCGTACTCCTTCGAGGGAGATGCCCAGCGACTCGAGAGACTTGGCTGCGACGCCTTCGCCCTCGTGGATGAGGCCGAGCAGAATGTGCTCCGTGCCGATGTAGTTGTGGTTGAGCATCCGGGCTTCTTCTTGAGCCAGGACGACAACACGCCGCGCGCGATCGGTGAACCTCTCGAACATCGCTCTCCCTCACTTCTTGGCGGGTGGTTGCTCGCCCGCCAGTTCTTCTAGCGCTGCAGTGTCCATAACACTGCGGTCGCTTGTGCATTTGAAGGTAAGACTGCTTCTCACTGTAGTTGGCCGACGTTACGAACGCCGACCCTCCACCCCTGAAATGCTGCGCAACCGCCCACTCGAACGGACTTCCGTGGCTGCTTACTGTTCATAACGCAGGCACTATGCAAAACGTTTCCCATCGGCTGTCCGCTGCTGGCGAACAGTCCTTTACCGTCCGATCAGGTCTGGGACGGCTTGACGATCGGAAACAGGATCGTTTCGCGGATGCCGAGGCCGGTCAGCGCCATCAGCAAACGGTCGATGCCCATGCCGGTTCCGGTGGTCGGCGGCATGCCCTGCTCCATCGCGGCGAGGAAGTCCTCGTCCAGCACCATGGCCTCGTCGTCGCCGGCGGCGGCCTGACGCGCCTGGTCCTCGAAACGCTCGCGCTGGATGATCGGATCCACCAGCTCCGAGTAGCCGGTGGCCAGCTCGAATCCGCGAACGTACAGATCCCATTTCTCGGTGACGCCGGGCTTGCTGCGGTGCTGACGCGTCAGCGGGGACGTCTCGACCGGGAAGTCGCGGACGAACGTTGGCTCGGTCAATGCGTCGCCCACCTGGTGTTCCCACAGCTCCTCGACGAGCTTGCCGTGGCCGTAGATCGGGACGCCGTCCTTGCGCGGCACCTCGACGCCCACCTTGTCGGCGATCGCGAGCAGTTCGTCGACGGTGGTGTCGGGAGTGACCTCGAATCCGAGCGATTCCGACAGCGACGGGTACATCTCGAGCGTCGTCCAGTCGCCGCCGAGGTCGTAGGTGGTGCCGTCGGGCAGCGTCACGACCGTGGATCCGAGCGCGGCCATGGCCACTTCCTGGACCAGCTCACGGGTCATCTTCGCCGAATCGTCGTACGTGCCGTAGGCCTCGTACGTCTCGAGCATCGCGAATTCCGGCGAGTGGGAGGAGTCGGCACCTTCGTTGCGGAAGTTGCGGTTGATCTCGAAGACCTTCTCGATGCCGCCGACGACGCAGCGCTTGAGGAACAGCTCCGGTGCGATGCGGAGGTAGAGATCGGTGTCCATCGCGTTCGAGTGGGTGACGAACGGTCGGGCAGCCGCACCGCCGTGCAGCGTCTGCAGCATCGGCGTCTCGACCTCGAGAAAACCACGACGCTCGAGTGCGTTGCGCAGTTCACGAACGACGGCGATGCGCTTGCGGGCGGTCTCTCGTGAGACCGGGTTGGTGATCAGGTCCAGGTAACGCTGCCGGATGCGCGTCTCCTCGTTGAGCTCCTTGTGCGCGACGGGCAACGGCCGCAACGACTTCGACGCGATCTGCCAGCCGTCGGCCATGACGGACAGCTCGCCGCGACGGGAGCTGATGACCTCGCCGTGCACGAAGACGAAGTCGCCGAGATCCACATCGGACTTCCACTCCGCCAGAGCGTCCTCGCCGACGCCGGCCAGGCTGATCATCGCCTGCAGTTGAGTGCCGTCACCCTCCTGCAGCGTCGCGAAGCACAGCTTGCCGGTGTTGCGCACGAAGATGACGCGGCCGACGACTCCGACGATCAGGCCGGTCGTCGTATCGGGTTCGAGCTCGGGGAATTCGGTTCGGATCTCGAGCAGCGAATGGGTCCGCGGAACCGACACCGGGTACGCCTCGACCCCGCGCTCGAGCAACGAAGCGCGCTTGGCGCGACGAATCCGTAGCTGCTCCGGGGTGTCGTCGGCCGGCTGGGTAGAAGCTGTATCACTCACGCGCAGACACTTTACAGTCCAGGACTGTCAGGACGATCAGTGCGCTGCGACGGCCTCGGCTTCACGAACGCAGTGCTTGGCCTGCGTCAACACCCCGAGCAATCCAGCCGTTTTCAGGGCCTGGTAGCCGCCGACCAGATCGGTGGCCTTGTGCAGACCCAGCAGCTTGAGCGACGCGGCCGCGAGCGAGGAGGTGTAGCCCTCCGAGCAGATGACGACCCACTCCACGTCGTGATCGACGGCGATCGCCAGGCGCGCATCGCTCGTCGGGTCCAGACGCCATTCGAGGACGTTGCGTTCGATGGCGAGCGCTCCGGGCAGGGTCCCCTCGACGGCGCGCTGCGCCTGCGGGCGGATGTCGACGACGACGGCTCCGCGGGCGACGGCGTCGCGCAGCTCGAAGACGGTCGTGCGATCGATGGTCTCGCGCGCGGATTCGAGCATTTCGACGATGGTCATGGTCTGGATGGTCACAGCGTGGCCTTTTCGGGTGCGTCGGTGAGCTCGCTGCGGGTACGACGCAGCGTGGACCGTTCGGTCACTTCGTAGTAGGACATCGCCGTCAGCGGCGGCGAGTAGGCGTGCACACTGAGGGTGGGCCCGGTCGTCGCCGACGTCGGATCGTGCATCACGTCGTGCACCCAACCGAGCGGGAACGACGCCTGATCACCGGCGTCGAGACGACGCTGCTTCAGTCCTGTTCCAGCCCAACGATATTCGAGTAGCGATCCACTCAGAACGGTCAGCGCGCCGAGCGAGCCCGCATGGTCGTGCAGTTCGGTGGAACGATCGGGAACCCAGCTGATCAGCCAGACGTCGAGATCGTCGTCGGAATGCAGCCTGGCGGCCCAGCGCTCGACGGTCGGCCAGAGGCCGCCATCGGGAAGCAGGTGGTCGAAGCGGCCCTCGAGGACGTCGGATGCGCCTTGATCGGCGATCCGCAGCAGGTCGGGTGGACGCAACCGAGTCGGCAGCGTCGAGACCGAACGCGACGACAATCGGGTGCGGGAGGGTGCAGAAAGTACAGGTGTGGAAAGCATGAAGCTCTACTCCAGGGGTGTGTTACGAACGAGGCAGGGTTCAGCCTCGACAACACTCCTGGGTGGCCATGCACGTCATCACGCCGACGATTCTGACACACGAACACCCGATGCGCTACCCCACACCACCGAAACACTCAGCGCGGACGTCGTTTTGCCATGTTGCGTTCGTAGACCAGACGCAGGCCCTCGAGGGTCAGGTCGGGTTCGTGGTGCTCGATGGTGGTCGACTCGGGCAGGATCAGCGCGGCGATGTCGCCGGTGCCGATGATCGCGACATCCGTTCCGGTCACCTCGGGAACCTCGCGTCGAATTCGCCCGACGAGGCCGTCCACCAGTCCCGCGAACCCGAAGATGGTGCCCGACTGGATGCACTCGACGGTGTTCTTGCCCAGCACCGAACGAGGCCGAACCATCTCCACCTCGCGCAACGTGGCCGTGCGAGTCGACATGGCCGACGCCGACATCTCCAGTCCGGGAGCGATGGCACCGCCGAGGAATTCACCCTTGGCCGAGACGACGTCGACGCAGGTGGTGGTACCGAAGTCCACCACGATGCATGCCGAGCCGTACAGGTCGTGTGCGGCAAGGGTATTGACGATGCGATCGGCACCGACCTCTTTGGGGTTGTCGACCAGCAACGGCACGCCGGTCCGCACACCGGGTTCGACCATCACGTGCACCACGTGATCCCAGTAGCGCGCGAGCATCGTCCGCATCTCCCGCAGCACCGACGGCACGGTGGACAGCGCAGTGACTCCGGTGATCCGTTCGGCGTCCTCACCCAGCAGACCGCGCAACATCAGAGCCAGCTCGTCGGCCGTCACATGCGGGTCGGTCCGAATTCGCCAATCGCGCAGCAGTTTCGAGTGATCACCTGTGCCGGTGAACAGTCCTACCACGGTGCTGGTGTTGCGCACATCGATCGCGAGGAGCATCGAATCAGACCAGCACGGAATCGGCCCGCAGATCGCGCGGCGTGATCAGACCCGAGCCCGCAGGCGCATGGGCCGGGTCGCTGCCGAGTTCGACCGGACGGTTCTTCTCGTCGACGAACACCACCCGCGGCGCATAGTCGGCAACCTCCTGCTCGTTCATCACCCCGTAGGCGATCAGAATGACCAGATCGCCCGGGTTCACCAGATGCGCTGCGGCTCCGTTGATTCCGATGACACCGCTGCCGCGCTGTCCGGTGATCACGTAGGTTTCCAGTCGAGCACCGTTGTCGATGTCGACGATGGTGACCTGCTCGCCTTCGAGCAGATCGGCTGCCTCCATCAGATCCTGGTCGACGGTCACCGAGCCCACGTAGTGCAGGTCTGCATGCGTGACGGTGGCGCGATGGATCTTGGACTTCATCATCGTTCGAAACATGCTGTGCCCTCAGCTCTTCGGGTCGTCGGGGTACTCGAGGAAACCGGTGCCGACGGCGACACCGACGTTGTCGATCAATCTCGTGGTGCCCACCTTGGCGGCCACGAGCAGTCTTCCGTCTCCACGTTCGGGAGCGGGGCCGAGATGCGGGTCGCGTACCTCCAGGTAGTCGACCTGCACCAGCGGTGCCTCGTCGAGGACGGCACGCGCGGTGGCGATGATGGCCTCGGGACCGCCCGCCGCAGCGTGCGCCCCGGCCACCAGCGCGGCCGACAATGCCATCGCCGCGTCGCGCTGCTCGGCATCGAGATATCGGTTACGCGAGGACAGTGCGAGGCCGTCCTGCTCGCGAACCGTCGGCACCCCGATGACCGCGACGTCGAAGTTCAGATCGCGCACCATCTGTCGGATCAACGTCAGTTGCTGGTAGTCCTTCTCCCCGAAGTACGCGCGATGGGGAGCCGCGATCTGCAGCAGCTTGGCCACGACGGTGAGCATTCCGGCGAAATGCGTTGGCCTGCTCCGTCCTTCGAGTTCAGCGCCGAGCGGACCGGGATTGACGGTGGTGCGCGGACCCGACGGATACATGTCCGACGCCGACGGCGCGAAGACCAGTTCGACGCCCTCCTCACGCAGCAGTGCGACGTCGGCGTCGAGGGTCCGCGGGTAGGAATCGAGGTCCTCACCCACACCGAACTGCAACGGGTTGACGAAGATCGACACGATCACCACGGCACCGGTGAGCTTGGCCTGCCGCACCAACTGCAGGTGCCCGGCGTGCAGCGCGCCCATGGTCGGGACCAGAGCAACCTGCTTCCCGACGCCTCGCAGCGCTTTCGACACCGACGTGATCACCGCGGGATCGTGGTGAACCGTCAACTGCCCCTTGGTGTAGCTGCCCGCGAGGGTCATCGATTCCCTTCCAGAAGTTCGATCAGGTCTGCCTTGGCACCGATGCGCTGCGCCGAACGCAACGACAGGGCGCGGTATCCGGCTGCGATCCGCGCATCCACGGATTCGAGTACGTCGAGATGCTTGCCGACTGCAGCGGTGTCGCCGCGGGCCACCGGTCCGGTGAGCGCCGACTGGCCGTTGCGCAACGCGTTGTCCAGCGCAGCTTCGAGCAGTGGAGCCAGAACCCGCTCGGGTACACCACGTTCGGAGTCCGAACCGGGAAAACCTGGTCCCGCCAAGGCAACCCGGAGCGCTTCGACCGCGTCGACCACCAGAGTGACGAGGTGATTGCTGCCGTGAGCGAGCGCGGCGTGGTAGAGCGCTCGGTTGTTCTCGGGCACGTGCACCGGCTCGCCGCCGATCTCGAGGACGAGAGCCTGCGCCACCGCATAGCCGATCTCGTCGCCTGCAGTGATGCCGAAACACGCCGCCGTCATCCGGTCGGTGTCCTCGACTCCGCCGCTGAACGTCATCGCCGGATGGATGGCCAACGGCACGGCTCCGAGGGCAGCCAGGGGCTCGAGCACCGAAATTCCGTTCGCGCCGGAGGTGTGCACCACCAACTTTCCCGGTGCCACCGCCCCTGTGGACGCCAGGCCCGCGACGATCGACGCCAACTCGCTGTCCGGTACGGCCAGAACGAGCAGCTCTGCGCGACGAGCAACCTCGTCGACGGGCAGAACCTGGGACTCGGGAAGTCGCTCACGCACCCGTGCGAGGGACGCATCGGACACCGCGGCAGCACCGACGACGACATGCCCGACGCGTTCGAGCGCCTCACCGAATGCGGTGCCGACCCGTCCCGCCGAGACGACACCAACCGTCAGGCGAGCCGGAGACAGACCACCGGTGCCAGAAAAGGTCACCGAAAAATTCCTCTCGTTCGTTCCAGTCCCGCTCGGCGGGTACCAGACGTCCTGCACGGAACAATAGCGACCGCGACCCCTTGCAGGCCATGGGAGAGCTGTGTGATCTGGTTCTCAGTCTGCGCGACGACGACGGCGACGTGTACCCGGATCGGTCACGGCCGCATCACCGGACCCTCCGCCTTGCAGACCGGCCATGATCTCGGCAACCGATCGACCGTTCGAGTGTGCGCCCGACGCGTCCTCGTCGTCGGCCGATTCCGCGCGCCTCCGACCTCGCCGGGACGAGACGGCAGTGTCCTCGGCCGGTGTCTCGTAGTCCTGATCGGCCGTGAAGAACGCGTCGGCCGATTCACGCAACGAGGCGCGCGAGGCAGAGAAGGCGTCGTCGCTCGGTTGCGCTGCAGGTTCGGTTTCGTACTGCTCGGCCGGCTCCGCCGCAAACGACTGCGTGGAAAACGACTCCGTGGAATACGAACCGGCCGCATCTACGTCCGCGTGTCCGGTCTCGTACGTCTCTTCCTCGACCTGTGGCTCGGGCTCCGCCGCCGGTTCCGGCTCGGCAACGGGTCGACGCGTCTGCTCGAAGTCGTATGCGGTGAAAGGCGAGCTGGGCGGAGTGACGCGCCCCGCAGGCCTCGGTGCGCCGTAAGGACGTGCCTGCGCCCCGGTTCGTTCGAACGAGTCCGCATCGGAGGACTCGGTGTCGTAGCTCGTTTCCGCGAACGAATCCTCGGCATACCGATCCTGATCCGCCTCGGCGGCCGCCGCCGGTGCGGAGGCTGTGGCCTGCGGCATCTCGTCCGGATCCTCGGGGTACACCACCGAGGTCTCGGCCGTGACCGGCTCGTCGTAGGGCGTTCCGACACCGTTGAGGCCGGTTCCCGGTGCCATCGCACCGTTGCCGTTCCCGCGACCGGGGACGTACAGGCCGGACGGCGCAGGCTGGTAGCTGTCGTATCCGCGTCCGCCGAGTTCTTGCATCCTCATCGCTTCGGCGCGCAGTGCCACACGTTCGGTGGGCAGATTGCCGTCGAAGAGCACCTGGAGATTCTGGCGAAGGGCAGCGAGTTCGTTGCGCAGCGCTGCGACCTCGTCGATCTCGAGCTGCGATTCGCCACGAACCCGAGCTTCGACGCTCATCTCGTACTCGCGTCGCGCCGAGATCTCCCGAGCCAACTGCAGCTCGTAGACCGTCTGCAGGTCCTTGGCCTTGGTTTGATCTGCGGCCGCCTCACGCCGGTACTTGGTCATCGCGAACGCACCGATCACCGCAGCCCACAGCGCCGAGAGAACACCGACTCTCATCCACTGCACGCTCTCGGTGAAGAGCAACAACACACTGGCGATGATGCCGAACACGACGAGCGCCGCGAGGAACAGCTGGCTCGCACTACGCCTCTTACGGCGTCCCTTCTTTGCGCGAGTCTGATCTGTCATGTCCACAAGGGTAACTGGCAAATCGTTCGCAAATAGTCATCCTCGACCGATCACTTACACAACCGAGGTAACAATCAAATGTTTCGAGGGTTACCGAGAACGCTCGTCGTCACGGTCTTTCGGGGCACGGCAGCACTGTTCGAGCCACACCGCAGCAGCGACGACGGCCAGTCCGGCCACGAGCGCAACGACGGCTCCGGCCCGATCCGACGACGCTGCACGTATCGTCGCCGCACGCGGCAGCACGTACACCAGAAATCCGACGCACACGCCAACGACTGCAGTCCCCACCAGCATCGATGCCTTCGCCAACACCAACGCCCTGAACACCGTCAGCGGATGCAGATCGTGCAGACCGGTGCCCACCCGGTGCTCGGCGATGCGATTGCGCACGATCACCGCAGTCACCACTTGCACCACTGCCACCAGATACAACGACGCCCCGGCGTACACCGGAATCGGCGGCAACGAGCCGTAGAAGACCCGAACCAACAGCCACGTGCCGATCGCGGCCACCAGGAAAAGACCCAAGACATCCCAGACCTTGGTGGGATTGGTCACCACGACCCATCACCGACGCCGTCGTGCTCCACGGGTCGTTCCTGCAGGCTCCACTCCTGCTTCGTCACCCCGGCCCGCTCCTCCGCACTCAGTCGCGCGAGCAACTCGGTCACCGGCACGTCGTCGTCGCCGAGGCGCAGGGTGGCGTCCGGTTCGACGTCCAGCCACGGCAGCAGGACGAACGCTCGTTCGTGCGCGCGCGGGTGCGGAAGGATCAAACGAGGGTCGTCGCTGATCGTGTTCTCGCACACCACCACGTCGACGTCGAGGCTCCGCGGCCCCCACCGCTGCACTCGAACGCGATCGGCCGCCTCCTCCAGACGCTGACCGAAACGCAACCAATCCCAGGCGTCGAAGGCATCGTCCTCGGCCACTACGACGGCATTGAGGAAGTCCTGCTGCTCGACGCCACCCCAGGGAGCCGAACGGTACACCGGCGAGCAGGACACCAGGCGCGAACCCAATTCAGTTGTGACAGAACGCAAGTGGGCAAGGGAGTCGCCGATGTTGCTGCCGATGGACAGCACCGCGCGGGTCACGCCCGCTCCCGGTACGCCACCACGGCAACGTCCCCGAACGTCAGTGGGATCGGGGCCGACGGCTTGTGCAGCACCACTTCCACCGCGTCGACGCGAGAGTCGTACGCCAACACGACCTCGGCGATCTCGGCCGAGACCGTCTCGATCAAATCCTTGGACGGGCCCGCGACGACGGCCGCAGCGTGCTCGGCCAGTTCTCCGTAGTGCAGCGTTCGGGTCAGGTCGTCGGTCTCGGCCGCGGGCCGCAGGTCCATCCACACGGTGATGTCGACGACGAAGTCCTGCCCGTCTCGCTTCTCGAAGTCGAAGACGCCGTGATTGCCGCGCACCGTCAGGCCCCGTAGTTCGATGCGGTCGCCGCGGCGCGTCCCCCTGCCGCCGTGGCTGCTGATCTCGCTCATGCCCGATCACCCTGCCATGCCCGTACGACGGCGACCGCGTCGAGTGATGCGCGGGCGTCGTGCACGCGCACACCCCATGCTCCCCCGGCGACCGCGAGCGCCGACACCACGGCGGTGGCGATCTCTCGCCCGTCCGGCGGTCGCGGAGTACCGTCGTCGTCCGCCAACAGCGAGCCGAGAAAGCGCTTCCTGGAAGCACCGACGAGTACCGGGAAGCCGGCCGACACCAAGTCCGGCAGGCCCCGCAGCAGTTGCCAGTTGTGCTCGGCGTTCTTGGCGAATCCGAGGCCTGGATCGAGCACGAGCATCGCCGTGTCCACGCCCGCGGCCACCGCGTGATCGACCTGTTCGAGCAGTTCGCTGCGGACGTCGGCGACCACGTCGTCGTATCGATCGGCCGGGCCGGCGTGCCGATACTCGGATCCGGCAGCTCGCCAGTGCATCAGGATCCACGGCAATCCGCCGTCCGCAACGACCCCGGCCATGGCCGGATCCGCGCGACCACCCGAGACGTCGTTGACGATCGAGACCCCGGCCTCGATCGCGGCCTCGGCGACCGAGGCACGCATGGTGTCGACGCTGGTGGTCACCCCTGCTGCGGCCAGCGCAGCGATGACCGGCACGACGCGCTGCGCCTCGAGAGTCGGATCGATCCGGTCTGCTCCGGGACGCGTCGACTCGCCACCGACGTCGACGATGTCGACTCCGCGACGGTGCATAGCCAGCCCGTGTTCGACGGCGGCATCGACATCGAGGTATCGACCGCCGTCGGAGAACGAATCGGCGGTGACGTTGAGGACACCCATGACGACCGGTGCCGGGGGGATACTGCGCGCCGGGTTCATCGGGACTCGACCGGACGCGTCATTTCCGCAGAATCAGGTCCAGAGCTTCCGAACGCGATGCCGCGCTGGACTGCAACAGACCCCGCACCGCCGACGTGGTGGTGCTGGCACCCGGCTTGCGAATCCCGCGCATGGCCATGCACAGGTGCTCGGCCTCGATCACGACGATCGCACCGCGCGGGTCGAGCTTGCGCATCAACGCGTCGGCGATCTGGCTGGTCAGCCGTTCCTGAACCTGCGGGCGCTTGGCGTACATGTCCACCACGCGCGCGAGCTTCGACAGGCCGGTGACCTTGCCGCTCTTGCCCGGGATGTACCCGACGTGTGCGACGCCGTGGAACGAGACCAGGTGATGCTCGCACGTGGAGAACATGGGGATGTCGCGGACGAGCACCAGTTCCTGATGCCCCTCGTCGAATGTCGTGTTCAGCGCCGTGTCCGGGTCGGTGTAGAGCCCAGCGAAGATTTCCCGATAGGAACGCGCCACACGGGCCGGCGTGTCGAGCAGACCCGGACGGTCGGGATCCTCGCCGACGGCGATCAACAGCTCACGCACTGCGGCCTCGGCACGGGGCTGGTCGAAGACCGCGCCGGTGGCGTAGGCCACTGTCTGTTCCACTGCCCGCTGCTGCGCTGCTGGGACTTCTGCCGAGTCGATTGCCGACTCGTCGGTCCGGTTGACTGACACGAGAACGTACCTCCGGTTGGGCTCCGCGAATGTGACAGCTGGGCCGAACCGCACCTGTTCCTCACGGAGCAGCTGCGCCGACCTGCAGCACGGTTCGAACGACGGACTGGGCCGACCGAAAGGGTCGACCCAGCCAGCCTAATGACCGACCTAGCGGTACGAACCGCCCGGCCCTTCCCAGCGTTGGGTGCGTGGACCTTCGTCGCCGTCGTCCTCTGCTCGCTCGTCTCGGTGCGAGTCCTCGGACGGGTTGTGCGAGGGACGATCGTCTCCGGGCAGCGGATAACTCTGCGATGGAGTCGGCACCTCCCACGTGGGTGGCGACGCCTCGGCCGGTCCGGCATCGTCCTGGTGCTGGCCGTACGGGGGCTCGTGCCGAGAGGTTCGACCCTGGTCCCGAGTGTCCGGCCGGAACGGATCCGGCTGATACTGCGGCGGCTGATATCCCGGCTGTTGATTCGTCGGCGGTTGGTTCGACGGCACAGCGGTCGGCGGCTTGTATGCCTGCGGCTGCTGATAGGTCGGGTGCTGTCGGTACGTCGGAGGCTGACCCTGCGGCGGCTCGTACCGATTCTGGTCCGATCCCGGCTGCTCGCGGTTCGGCTGATCGTGAACCGGCGGCGTTGTCGGTCCCTGGTACCGGGGAACCGCAGGCTGGTCGCGCGGGGGCCACCCCGGAGCCGACCATCCGGCCGGGGCACCGTAATCGGGACGCGAGCCCTGGCCGGGGCCGCTCGGGCGAGGTTCCTGCCGACGCTGGCCTTCGGAGTATCCGCCCCCGTTGGGAGCGCCTCCGTTGGTCGGGCCGCCGTAACCACCGTTGTAGCCACCGCCGTTGTAACCGCCGGTTGCGGGGGCGCTGCGTCGGCCACCACCGGTGTTCGGCGCATCGACGTCCCCGGTGCTCGGTGATCCGTTGGCCGGGCCACCGTTGGTCGGAGCACCGTTCGACGGGGCGCCGTTGGTGGGCACGCCGTTGGTCGGTCCGCCGTTGTATCCGTTGCTTCCGTTCGGGTAGCCGCCCTTGGTCAGCTGCGGAGAACCGGCGTAGCTGGGCTGCGGAAACTGTTGCGGCGGAAGCTGCTTCGGGGCCGGCGGTACCGGAGGCCACGGCTCGCCGCGCTCGGCGGCGAGTTCGCGGGGTGTCTTGACCGGTGGCTTGTCCGAGGGCTTGCGATCACCGAAGTCGTTGAACAGGGTGATGCGCGGACGCTTGGTGACACTGTGGAAGATCTTCTCGAGGTCCTTGCGGGTGAGCGTCTCACGTTCGAGCAGCTCCGAGGCAAGGGTGTCGAGCAGGTCGCGGTACTCGTTGAGGATGGCCCACGCCTCGGTGTGCGCCGCTTCGATGAGTTTGCGCACCTCCTCGTCGATCTCGCGGGCTACCTCGTGCGAGAAGTCGGACTGCTGGCCCATCGAACGGCCGAGGAACGGATCGCCCTGTTCCTGCCCGTACCGAACGGCTCCGAGCTTGCTGCTCATGCCGTACTCGGTGACCATCGCGCGGGCGATCTTGGTCGCCTGGTCGATGTCCGAGGACGCACCGGTGGTCGGCTCGTGGAAGACGAGTTCCTCCGCTGCGCGGCCACCCATGGCCATGACGAGACGAGCGATCATCTCCGACCGCGTCATCAGGCCCTTGTCGTCCTCGGGCACCGTCATCGCGTGGCCGCCGGTGCGACCGCGAGCGAGGATGGTGACCTTGTAGACGGGCTCGATGTCGGGCATCGCCCACGCGGCGAGAGTGTGACCACCCTCGTGGTACGCGGTGATCTTGCGCTCGTGCTCACTGATGATGCGGCTCTTGCGGCGCGGGCCACCGACGACGCGGTCGACCGACTCCTCGAGCGACGCCTCGGTGATGACGGTGCCGTTCTCGCGAGCGGTGAGCAGCGCTGCTTCGTTGATGACGTTGGCCAGGTCGGCACCGGACATCCCGACGGTTCGCTTTGCGAGACCTTCGAGGTCGGCGTCCTGAGCAACGGGCTTGCCTGCCGAGTGCACCTTCAGGATTGCTCGACGGCCGGCCAGGTCGGGGGCACCGACCGGGATCTGGCGGTCGAAGCGGCCCGGACGCAGCAGGGCGGGGTCGAGGATGTCGGGGCGGTTGGTGGCGGCGATGAGGATGACGCCGGTGCGCTCACCGAAGCCGTCCATCTCGACGAGCAGCTGGTTGAGCGTCTGCTCGCGCTCGTCGTGGCCGCCGCCCATGCCCGCGCCGCGCTGGCGACCGACGGCGTCGATCTCGTCGACGAAGATGATGCAGGGGCTGTTCTGCTTGGCCTGCTCGAAGAGGTCGCGCACACGAGATGCACCGACGCCAACGAACATCTCGACGAAGTCCGAGCCGGAGATGGTGAAGAACGGGACGCCGGCCTCGCCTGCGACGGCGCGCGCGAGCAGCGTCTTGCCGGTTCCGGGAGGGCCGTACAGCAGCACGCCGCGCGGAATCTTGGCACCGAGCGCCTGGTAGCGGGCCGGGTTCTGCAGGAAGTCCTTGATCTCGTAGAGCTCTTCGACGGCCTCGTCCGCGCCTGCGACATCGGCGAACGTGGTCTTGGGCATGTCTTTCGTCAGCTGCTTGGCCTTGGACTTGCCGAAGCCCATGACCCCGCCGCGGCCGCCACCCTGCATGCGGCTCATGACGAAGATGATCACGCCGAGGATCAGCACCATCGGAAGAATCAGCAGCAGGAACGAGCTGAACCAGCTCTCCTGGGTGACGGTGGTGTTGTAGCTCGCCAGGCCCTGCGAGTCGACCTTGTCGAAGATCTGCTCCGACGCCGAGTCCGGGTACTTGGCGATGATCTGCGTCTCGTTGTCGGTGGCGTCGGACGCCTCCCGCAGAGTCAGCCGGATCTGCTGCTCGCGGTCGTCAATCTGCGCGGACTCGACATTGCGATCGTCGAGCTGGGCGATCGCCACCGAGGTGTCGACCGTCTTCCAGTCCCGCGTGTCGTTACCGAAGTAACTGAAGGCATAGATCACCAACAGAATGCCGAAAACGATGGCAAGATTTCGTATTACTGTCTTCCGATTCATACAGCTTCAGCCGAGTCGGCCGTGTCCTTTCAGTCCGCTCCCGCGCGCTGGCTGCTCCCTGCCCGCCGGATACTCCAGGCTAGCGCGAGACTCGGACATCTGACTCGCTCATACCTGGCGCTGTGCGTCCACGCACCTGTTTGCGTCGACGCTTCTTCCCCTCCAACGACTGCACTCCCCCGGCAGTTCCCCACCTGTCGGGCACACTATCCGCATCGATGGACCCTTGCACACGTCTCGGCGCGGCAATGGTCCATTCACGCGAACGGGGTGGACCGGACGAACCGAAGAAACCAGCTCAGCTGTAGACCTTGGGATCGAGCAGACCGATGTAGGGCAGATCTCGGTAGCGCTCGTTGTAGTCGAGGCCGTAGCCGACGACGAACTCGTTGGGGATGTCGAAGCCCACGTTCGCGACCTCCACGTCGACCTTGATGGCGTCGGGCTTGCGCAGCAACGTCACCACCGACAGCGAGGCAGGCGAGCGGGTCGCGAGGTTGCGCTTGAGCCAGCTCAGCGTCAGACCGGAGTCGATGATGTCCTCGACGATGAGCACGTGGCGTCCGGTGATGTCGCGGTCGAGGTCCTTGAGGATTCGAACGACACCCGACGACGAGGTGGACGAGCCGTAGGAGCTGACCGCCATGAACTCGAGCTGCGCCGGGATGGGCAGGGCCCGGGCGAAGTCGGTCATGAACATGATCGCGCCCTTGAGGACACCGACCAGGAGCAGGTCACCTTCGGGTGAGCCTTCGGGATACCGCTGGGCGATCTCTTCTGCGAGTTCCGCAGTGCGCACTTTGATCTGTTCCTCGGAAATGAGAACCGATTCGATGTCGCCCTCGTACACGGGGTTTCCCTTCATTCGTTCTCCAGGCCGACGCTCAGCCTGCCATGCCGACGCGAGCACACCAACCTGGCGTCGGGCGTACCTCCCGGCAGCGCAACCCCGCCCTGGCCGGTCCACCGTCCGACGAGGGCGTCGACGGCCCGGATCTGCCGGTCGGTCAGCGACGTCACACCCCGGCCGAGCAACCATCGGCGCAGTACGCGGCGACGAATCGCGATGTCGAGCGAGTCGATCGAGGACACCTCCAGTTCCGACGCACCCAACCCGACGACGGATTCGGCCATCGCGTCGAGCACCCGGCCGTCCTCGCGCAACTGCTCGGCGGTCCGGGCGAGTGCAGCGGCGACACCACCGCCGAGCACGTCCTCGAGCAGGGGCAGCACCTCGTGACGCAACCGCACCCGAGTGAAATCGGGGTCGGTGTTGTGCGGATCCTCGAACGGCTCCATCCCCAACTCGACGCAGGCAGCCCTGGTCACGCTGCGTCGAATCCCTAGCAGCGGCCGACCCCACGGCGCATCGAACGCCGCCATGCCCGCGATCGACCGCGGGCCCGATCCGCGCCCCAGCCCGAGCAGCACCGTTTCGGCCTGATCGTCGAGGGTGTGCGCCACCAGCACCGACGCGTCGCCGCGCTCGCGATCCAACGCGTCGTACCTGGCCCGGCGGGCGGCGGCCTCCGTCCCACCCGAGCCGGTCACCTCCACCGGCAGCACGCGCGCATCGACCACTCCCAAGTCCGACGCCCGTGCCGCAGCCGTCGCCGCAACCTCTGCCGAGCCGGCCTGCAGGCCGTGATCGACGATCAGGGCGCGCACGTTCTGGGCCTCGGCCACGGTCGCGGCCGTCAAAGCGAGCGAATCCGCGCCACCGGACAGCGCGACGGCCACCGGCCCGGGATAAGCCGCGAGCCATCCACGCACCGCATGCCTGACCTCCAACAGTGCGGGCCCCTCGGGCATTTTGGGTCGTTCCGCAGGCTCCACTCCCTCGGGTAGGAGCACTAGCCCAGCACTCGGGCGATCCAGGCGTCCGGGTCCTCGATTTCCGACAGCAACGGCAGCGTGTCGGGGCCCGTCCACACGGTGTTGAAGCGTTCCATTCCCACTGCGGCGACAACGTGATCGACGAACGCCTTGCCGCGCACGTACTGCGCCATCTTCGCGTCCATGCCGAGCAGTGCCCGGATCACACGTTGGAGCGGGTTCACCTTGCGTTGCCTGCGCTGATCGAAGGCGCCGCGAATCTGCGTCACGGTCGGCACGACGGCCGGTCCGACGGCGTCCATCACGTGGTCGGCGTGACCCTCGAGCAGGGTGCCCAGCACGAGGAGCCGGTCGATGGCGTCGCGCTGGGGCTGCGGTTGGGTGGCGCGCAGCAGCCCGACGATGCCTGCGTCCTCGGACTTCGACGCCCCGCTCGGATTCTTGCGGGCCTTCAGCGCGCCGGTCAGCCGGTTGGCGACATCGGTGAGCGGCTCGTCCGTGCCGTCGGAGAGCACCCCCACGTTCTCGCGCATGTAACCGCCGAGCCAGGGAGCGGAGGAGAACTGCACTCGGTGCGTCACCTCGTGCAAGCACACCCACAGCCGGAAGTCGCTCGGCGAGACACGAAGCGCCCGCTCGACGGCAATCACGTTGGGCGCGACCAGAAGCAGCGTTCCGTTCTCGCCGGTGAACGGATCGTACTGTCCGAGAATGGCGCTGGACAGAAAGGCCAGCATCGCTCCGGCCTGCAGTCCGGCCGGCTTTCCGCCGAGCAGGCCCGACGGCGGCGTACCGTCGTCGTCTCCGGTCAGGTGCTTCATCGACGACGCGGCCGCGGCGATCCAGCCGGCGCGGTCGACCACCTGGGCGTCGGGCACGGGGAGTCCGTCGGCCAGGCCGGTGGTCTCGCGAACCGGCCCCTCGGCCCGAATGGACGCGGCGGCAAGCTCTTCCACGGCTGCAGCGGCGGTGTAGCGAGAGGTGGCCGGGCCCTTGCGGGCCAGCTTCGCTCCGGTCTTGGCCGCAACGGACCAGTCGACGGCTCCGGCGAAACCGGAGGTGGCTGCGCTGTCGTCGGCCTTCGTTGCTGCGTCCGTGTTCACTGGCAACCACACAATCTCAGGGTCGATGCGACGGCATCGAGGGCGGGGCGACTGACGTCGGGCGGCCGGTCGTTGGACATCAGGGCGAAGGTCAGGATTCGGCCGTCGACGTCGACGACATATCCCGCCAAAGCGCTTGCAGCAGAAAGGGTTCCGGTCTTGGCTCGAACCCACCCCGCTCCGGTTCGGTTCCCCGAGGCGTATCGATCCGTCAGGGTTCCGGTGGCACCGGCGACGGGAAGGTAATCGAGCATCGGACGCAGCGCCGGCTGCTCGGTTCCGGCTGCCGACGTCAACACCTGATCGAGCAGCCTGGCCGGAATCCTGCCGTCGACCGACAGCCCGCTGGCGTCCTCCAGCGTGAGTCCGGTCATGTCGAAACCTGCGGAGTACAGGGTCTGCCCGATCGCTGCCGTTGCACCGGAAAAGCTTGCGGCCGTGTTCATCTCGAGTGACAGTTCGCGTCCGATGGCCTCGGCGAGGACGTTGTCGGAGCGGTAGATCATCTGCTGCAGGCGGTTTCGCAGCGGCGCGGATTCGACGGATGCGATCTGATCGGCCCCGTCGGCCGCTCTGCCGGTCGTCACCGCCGCCGGGTCGACGCCCAGCCCGGCTGCCAGTGCGCGGCCCGCGTCCAGTGCCGGGGTGGTGCTGCGCGGGGACTCGTCGACCAGTGGGTCCGATCTTCCGCCGTCGAGCATGATCGGTTCGATCGGAGTGATCGAGCCGGCGGCGATATCGGCGGGAAACCAACCCTGCGCCATCGTGTCACCGGAGTAGATCGAGGTATCGACGCCGATGCTGCGCACCACCGTTCCGCTGCGCCGAATCTGCTCCACCAGGTCGTCGATGCGCGCCGCCCCGGGATAGAACCCGTCGGTGCCGACCGGCAGCGAGGTGAGGGTGGGGTCGCCGCCCGCGATCAGCACGATGTCGCCCTCGCCACTGCCCTGGACCACGCGAGTGGTGACGCGATGATCCGCCGGGAGCCCGAGCATCGCTGCCGCCGCGGTGAGCACCTTGGTGGTCGAGGCAGGTGTCATCGGGGTATCGGGGTTCTGAGACCAGAGCACCTGCCCGGTCTGCGCGTCGGCGACGGTTCCGGTGAACGTGCCGAGGGCTGGATCGTCGACCACCTGGGCCAGCGCCGCTGCCAGACCTGCCGCGTTCGGCATCGGTGCCGATTCCGGAAACGGGGTGATCAGCGGGTTCGGCAGCACCGTCTCGGGTGGAGGCTCGATGGCGGTCTCGGCACCGTCGGACACCGACGGCAGCACCAGCGCGGCGGTCGTCGCAGCGAGGATCACCACGAACAGCGCACACAGCGTCAGGATCACGCGCTTCTTCCTGCGCCGTCGACCCGCTGTGGGGCCGAGGAACCGCCGTGTCAGCCCCGCCACCGTTCCTCCGTAACTGCCGTGGTCGTACCCATGATCGTCCAGTCAACAGTATCCTCGGGTCCGGTAGCCTTGCGCCGCCACCATCGACACATTCCCAACGACTCGAGCCGTTCCGGCTCGACGACGACAGTGAGGACTGCACGTGCCGTTCGACGTCACCATCGAGATCCCCAAGGGGCAGCGCAACAAATACGAGGTAGACCACGTCACCGGACGTGTTCGCCTCGATCGCTACCTCTACACCGCGATGGCGTATCCAGCCGATTACGGCTTCATCGAGAACACGCTCGGCGAGGACGGCGACCCGCTCGACGCACTGGTGCTGCTGCCCGAGTCGGTGTTCCCCGGCGTCATCGTCGAGGCCCGCCCCGTGGCGATGTTCAAGATGGTCGACGAGGCCGGCGGCGACGACAAGGTGCTGTGCGTTCCGGCCGGTGACACCCGCTGGGATCACATCCAGGACCTGAGCGACGTCTCGACGTTCGAGCTCGATGCGATCAAGCACTTCTTCGTCCATTACAAGGATCTCGAACCCAACAAGCACGTCACCGGGGCAGACTGGGTGGGGCGCGCAGAGGCAGAGGCCGAAATCGCTGCATCATTCAAGCGCTTGGCGGACAATCCGGGTCACTGATCGTTTCGGCACCACACACCTCGTCTCGGCCGTGGGCCGACGAAACATAGTTTGGGGAGACGTATGACCGACAGCACTTCCAACGGTGATCGGCGCAATCTCGATTCGCGACCGATTTCGGATCCGACTCAGTTTCCCGATCTGCCGGTGACGGTCGTCCTCGACCGGATCCCGGTGCCGATCCTCGCGGTCGACCCCACCGGTGCCATCGTGTTCGCGAACGAGGCCTTCGACGATCTGTTCGGTCTCGACCGCACCGAGCGGGAGGACTTCCACCTGCACGACATCTTCCCCGACCGGGCTCCGGAGGGTGTCAACGTCGCTGACATGTTCCTCACGACGGTGGCCACCCGCGCGGATTCTCTGTGGCGGATGACCGACAAGACCGGCGATATCGTGCAGGTGCGCGCCAGCAAGTCGATCCTGCGCCGTACCGAGGACACCATCGTTCTCGTCGCGTTGGAGGACTTCACCGATCAGCTGTGGAACGACCCCAAGAGCGCCTTGCGCTGACGCACGGAGCACATTCTTCCCCGAACGACGAACGGTGTATGCCGGCGGATCATTCGCCGGCGTACACCGTTGCTCTGTTTCCGCCCGCGTGCTTGGACTCGTACATCGCCGTGTCGGCGTCGAGCAGCACGTTGTGGACCAGACCGGCACTGTCACCGGACTCACTGGCGGTGAACCATCGGCTGCCGTCGAGCAGGGCCACCCCGACACTGACCGTCACCGGCACGTCGTCGGCTGGGTCGTGAATCGACTCCAGGATCTCGTGGGCGATCCGGTGCGCGGCGGCATCGTCGACCGGTAGCGCGATGGTGAACTCCTCACCGCCGGTGCGTGCCACGCACGGCCTCGTGCCCGTGACCGCGGTCAGCCTGCGGGCCGTCCGGCGCAACACTCGGTCCCCCACCGCATGACCGTAGGTGTCGTTTACCCGCTTGAACTGGTCCAGATCGACCACCATGAGTGCGACGGAACGGTGCTCGTCCAGCGAGTTCATCATGCGTTGGAGCCGCAATTCCAGGCCGCGTCTGTTGAGCAGTCCGGTCAGCGAGTCCGTGTTGGCGAGATCGAGCTGGCGCTGGATCACTGCGCGGAACGCGAGTACCGAGTTGACCACCAGAACCGTCACGAGGGTGCGGGCGAGGATCGACGCCGGATCCTCCGGCCGCTCGACCAGGGCGAGCACTGCGAGTAGCAGAATGACCGCGTTGACGAATGCCGTGTGGAACTTGAGCACCGTTCGCCGCGAGAAGTACGCGATGTAGGTCCCGATCACGGCGAACAGGGCAGCGCCGTACAGCGCGAGATCACGGTCGTCGAAGGTCAGCAGCATCGTCGTGTACGCCCACGTCGGCGTACACGACGAACCATCCCGGCATGTGGGAGGCGTCCGAAGAGCGCAGCCACCACCATGCCCCTACCGGGAGAGTCGACAGCAAGACCACCAGGCACACGACAACAGCAGTCGGTCCAACAGGACCGTCCGAGGACAGCATCGCTATCGCCCCGATGAGACCGAACGAGGGCACCAGCACGGCGATTCCTCGCGCCACCCGGCGTTCGAGTCGTACCGAGTTCCGACGGGTCCCGGCATCGGACGCGAGCGACGGCTTGTCACGACCGATCGGCACAGCATCCCCTCCGTCCGCGCTTGCTCTACGAGCGACTGCGCACTGCCTCGATCGCCCCGATCGTGGATCGCCCGCCGATCAGACGCTACCTGCGCGACGGTCGGGCAGGTCCGGCCTGATGGTTTCGTAATCGGTCAAGAATCGATCGAGCAACGTCACGAGCGATTCTCGGTCCTGCCGTGTCCACCCCTCGATCACCCGTCCGAGATTGTCGGTTCGTCGTTGCTGGATCGCTGCCGCCGCTTCCTGACCCGACGCGGTCACCGCGAGCACGAACGCTCGACCGTCACGTTTGTCGGGCAGCCGCTCGACGTGCCCCCGTTCGACCAGCTGAGCCACCTGCCTGCTCACCGTCGACGGATCGGAATTCACCATGGCGGCGAGTTCACTCGACCGCATCGGTCCGTCGCGCAGGAGCCGGAACAAGCATACGTACGCGGCACCGTCGACACCGCCCGAGGACGAGATCGCAGCGATGTTGCGCTCACGCAGGCGTTGCAGCCGAACCAGCTGCGTGCCCAGCTCCTCGGCGAACTCGACCACGTCAGTTACCGGTGAACTGCGCCGGTCGCTTCTCGAACACCGAGGTGATCGCCTCGGTGAGGTCGTGCGAGGCGAGGAAGGCGGCGTTCCAGGCCGCGACGTAGCGCAGGGAATCGTCGACACTGGAGGATCGGGAATGATCCAACACGGTCTTGATGCCCTGCACCACCAGGGGCGGATTGGCGGCGATGGCGGCGGCGCATTCGCGAGCAGCGGCGAGGGCGGCGTCGTGATCCTCGAACACGTCGTTGACCAGGCCGATCTTCTCGGCGCGCGCGGCGTCGATGTCCTTGCCCGTCAGTGCCAGCTCACGCATGTGCCCATCGCCGATGATCGCGGGCAGTCGAGCCAACGACCCCATGTCCGCGACGATCGCGACCCGCACCTCGCGCACGCTGAACTTCGCGTCGGCACTGGCGTAGCGCACGTCCGCGGCGGTGATGAGGTCGACGCCACCGCCGATGCACCAGCCCTGCACGGCCGCGACGACGGGCTTGCGGCAGTCCGCCACGGCGTTGATGGCCTTCTGCATCGTCTTGATGGTGTCGTGGAACGTCGTTCGGGGACCGGCCAGTGCCTTGTCCGCCATGAGCGGACCGAAGGTTCCTGCCATCGCGGCGAGGTCGAGTCCGTAGGTGAAGTTCTTGCCCGAGCCCGCGAGCACGACTGCACGAACCTCGGGATCGGCGTCGAGCTGAGCGAACAGCTCGGGGCTCTCGCTCCAGAAGTCCGGGCCCATGGCGTTGCCCTTGCCCGGTCCGAGGAGGGTCACTTGCGCGATGTGGTCGGCGATCTCCACGGAGAAGGCTTTCCAGGTTCGTTCCGTCATGCCTGCGAGCCTAGCGGCAGAGTCGCCCATCCCGCACCGCATGTTACGGCGCGTAACGTCTGCGCTAAGTCCCTGCTCAGCTCTGGTGCATACGCCGAATGAGGCTCACCATCTATCCATGCTGATGCATCAGGGACTCGGCCTGGAGACGTTCAACGATCTGCCGCGCCGCAAGGCGGTGCATGCGTTGTACGAGTGTTGTTGCTCGGTGGCGTGGGCGTCCAGGGTGGCGGACGGCCGCAGGTATCGCTCGCGGGTAGAGCTGTTCTCGGCAGCCGACGCGGAACTGGCGGAGCTGTCGGACGGCGACATGGACATGTTGGCCGCGACGCGTCCCGAGCCGAGCAAGGTGTGCGCAGCCATGGACGCGGATACGCGAGGCGCTCTGGTGACCGCGGCGCGCGCGTACTGCGAGCGGTTCGGCTATCCGTACATCTGGAGCGGGTTGTTCGAGCCCGAGGGCTTCGAGCCGCGCGACATCCTGGTGGATCTGGGCCATCGACTCGACAACGACGATCGGACCGAACGCAAGATCATGCGCGACGAGCTGGCGAAGATCAACCACATTCGATTGGATCGCCTGCTCGGGCCCGAGGGCGGCTGGCCGCAGTACTGATCGTTCGCCGAGTACGGACGGGCCGCCGACCCGGGATCAGCCGAACAGACCGACGACGCGACCGATCAGTCCACCGGCGATCAGGATCGCCAGCAAGGCCACCACACCGATGATGAGGATCGGCATGACACGGCTGCGCTGCGGCGGTTCGTGATTGGGGCCGCCGACTCCCGTTTCGGCGGGCGGGGTGTCTCCTGGCGTGACGCTGCCACCCGCTTCGAGTCCTGCGGTGACGTCGGGATCGGGATTCTGAGCATTCATCTGTCCCGGTTACCCGGTGCCGTGTCCCTCAATCGAGATGTGCCCTAGCTATCGCTCCCGCGAACAGTTCGGAGACCGCGTCGGCAATGACTCCCTCGTCGATTTCCTCCGGATCCACCGAATGTTCGACGGCCAATCCGGAGATCAAGGCCGCCAGTGACGTCGCGAGGCGTCGGGCATCGAACTTCTCGCCGACTCCCCAGTCGTCCGCTCGCTCGGCGATGAGGCGTTCGAGCTCGCGCCGCAGTGCTCGACGGTCGGTGCGATAGCGCTCCGCGACGGCCGGGTCGCGTCCGGCGAGAATCCCGAATTCGACGGTCAGCAGCGGCCAGCGGGGTTCGGCGACCACCCACGACGCGATCTCTCCGCCGCCCGCTCCGGCTGCCGCGCCGGGGTCCAGATCGGAAATGTGAGCCAGAACGCGGGCCGCGAGGTCGAGGGACCGCCTGGCCAGCAGCTCGGCGAACAGCGCTTGCTTGGACTCGAAATTGGAGTAGACGGCCCCCTTGGTGAAGCCGGCACGGTCCGCAATGTCGGTGAGTTTGGCTGCGGCATAGCCGTTTTCGGTGAACTCGTCCGCTGCGGCGGCGAGCAGTCGGTCTCGAACGTCGGCACGCTGCGGTCGTCGCTGCGACTGTGTCGACCCCCACTTTTCTTGCTCGTCGGCATTCACGATACCTAGAGTATTGAATACCTCGGGTATCGACAAGATTCAGGAGTCACCCATGCGCAAGATGTCACTGCTCGCCGCCGCGGTGCTGATACTTCAGCTCGGCTTCATCCTCAGCTACGTCTCGGCGTTTCATCAGCCGACTCCGCATACGATCCCCATCGCGGTGGTGACCGAAGCCGGCCTCCCCGAGGGGCTGGACCAGCAGACGACCGATCGCCTGAACGCCATCGACGGTGCCCCACTCGAGGCACGCACCGCGGCCGATACCGCCGAGGTCCGTTCGTTGCTCCGCGACAGGGACATCATCGGGGCCTATATCGTCGGCGCGAACGGAACGGACACACTGATCACCGCCAGCGCAGCAGGGAGCTCCGAAGCCACCGCGCTGGAATCGATCTTCACCGAGGTCGACGCCGCCCAGGGCCGCCAGTTCGTGGTCCGCGACGAGATCCCGGTCGGTGTGCACGACAACCGAGGGCTGTCCGGTTTCTATCTCTCGGTCGGCTGGGTCGTCGGCGGCTACCTTCTGGCTGCCGCATTCGGATTGCTGATCGGGGCACCGACCTCGCGCCGCGAAACCTGGATGCACGTCGGCATTCTCGCGGTGTACTCCCTCGCTTCCGGCGCTCTCGGAGCATTCCTCACCACCCATGTACTGGAAACCTTTGCCGGCCATTGGTTTCCGCTGACCCTGCTGGGAACCGGGGTCGTCTTCGCCACCGGACTGTTCACCATGGGCCTGCGCGCCCTGATCGGTGTCGCGGCGGTGCCCGCCGCCATCGTGCTGTTCGTCATCCTCGGAAACCCCAGTGCAGGAGGCGCTTTCGGGGCCGATGTACTGCCGTCGCTCTACGCCTCGATCGGTCGGTGGATCACCCCTGGCATCGGCACCGAGGGCGTACGCAGCATCGTGTACTTCTCCGGCACCGGACTGGGGCAACCCGCACTCGGCCTGACGCTCTACATCGTGATCGGCGCGCTACTGATGGTCGCGGCGGCTCTGCGGCGTCGGTCTGCACACAACCCGATGAGCTCACGCGAGACCAGTAAAGTGTGATCCCATGACCTCCACCTTCCCGCTGCCTCTGCCCGATCTCGCTGTCCGCACTCTCGGAGGCGCAGTCGTGTGGGCGAACGACGAGACGTTCGCGGAGAAGGAGAATCTCGTCAGTCCCGGCAAGGCCGACTATTCGACCGCGACGTTCGGGCACAAGGGTCAGATCTACGACGGGTGGGAGACGCGTCGGCGACGCGAGCCCGGCTACGACGAGGCCATCGTGCGTCTCGGCGCACCGGGTGTCGTCTCGGCAATCGTCGTCGACACCTCGTGGTTCACCGGAAACTACCCGCCGGAGATTTCGGTCGAGGCCGCCGAGGTGCAGGGCTTCCCGTCCCCGGACGAGCTGCGCACGCAGACCGAGTGGACCACCATCGTCGCGCGCAGCCCGGTCGACGGCGACAGTGAGAACAGGTTCGCCGTCGCCTCCGACGCGCGGTGGACGCACGTGAAACTGTCGATCTATCCGGACGGCGGAGTGGCGCGGTTGCGGGTACTGGGCCGCGGCAAGCCCGATCCCGAGTTCCTCGCGGCCGGGCCGGTCGACCTCGCTGCGCTCGAGAACGGTGCCTACGTCTCGGCGTGTTCCAACATGTTCTACAGCTCCCCCAACAATCTCCTGTTCCCCGGCCCGCCGCGGTCGATGGGTGAGGGTTGGGAGACCTCGCGGCGACGCAACGACGCGAACGACTGGGTTCAGGTTCAGCTGGCAGGCAGCGGGCTCGTTCGCCTCGCCGAGCTCGACACCACCTGCTTCCTCGGCAACGCCCCTGGCGCGGCGTCACTGCGCGGACGGCTCGGTGAGGGCGAGTGGATCGAGCTGTTGCCGCGAACGACGTTGCAGCCCGACACCCGCCATCGCTTCGTACTCGACCACGAGACCCCGGTCTCGGAGGTTCGGATGGACATCTTCCCGGACGGTGGCATGGCTCGATTGAGACTGTTCGGTGATCTCGCGGGAGTGGAGCCTGCAGGAACGACCCAGGGATAGAGCGGCGTAAACGGTCGCGGGGCAATAGGGTTGGTTCATGTCCCGGCTACTTCATCCGAATGCAGCCCATGTTGCCGACACGCTGATTTCACGTGGTCATCACGGGGTGGTGGTCAGCAGTCCGGAGGGCACACACACTGCCGCCGATGCTGCTGCGGCACTGGGCGTCGACGTGGGCGCGATCGTGAAGTCGATGGTGTTTCTACTGGGCGACGAGCCGGTGCTGCTGCTCGTCTCCGGTGCCCACAACGTTCATCTCGAGCACACCGGCGAGCGTCTCGGCGGCGTGTTGACGCGCGCGCCTCTGGACACGGCCAAGCATGCCACCGGCCAGCCGATCGGTGGGATCGCCCCGGTCGGCCACCCCACCAACCTCGATACGTTCGTCGACCAGGATCTGGCCGGCTACTCAGAGGTGTGGGCGGCCGCCGGTCACACCAACACGATCTTCAGGTCCACGTTCACCGAGTTGGTGCGCATCACTGCGGGTCTGGCGATCGACGTCACCTGACCCACGCGCACGTCCCGAGGACGCGAATCCTCAGGACGCGAGAGTCGGGGCGATCGGGGCGCCGAGGACCGCGTCGACGACGTCGATGTCGAGTCGGGTCCCGCGGGATTCCAGCAGCGGCAGTACTCCGTTGTTGATGAGAACCGACTGGCGAGCGATGTCGCCGAGCACCGTCAATGTCACGCCGTCGGCCACATCGGCCGCGGTGACGTCGGAGATCAAACTGGCCAGTCCCGCCGGTGTTCCGACGTAACGGATCGACGACGGACTGCTCGGCGCATCCAGTGCGGCAAATTCCCGACGGGCCGTCCTGGCATCGGCCGCGATGTGGATCTCGAGGTCGAGAAACACTGCTGTGCTGTCGGCAGATTCGCCGCGGTCGACTGCCTCGGCGCGGATCCGCGCGCGTTGCTGCTGGGATTCCCGCAGGTCGGAGGCCTGGATTCGGACTACATCCGTCTCGGGAGCGGCGGTCAGTTCGGTCCAACCCGCAGAGAATTCGACGGCGACGCGGGTGAAGTTGTGCGACATGAGTGGTGGTCCTGATTCTTCAGTCGGTGGCATTCGGTCGGAGCGGAGCCGAACTCGAACACGACCCGGACGCAGTGCGGCACAGATCCACATATCTGTTGCACCAGTGGCGGTTGCCCGCCCATACGACACTCACGGTCATGACGCCATGCTAACTGTCTGCGGGGGTGCACGGGGATCCAACCCCGGCGGCGCCATCGGCCAGCTCGGGGAAGGGTCGCGGGTCGGGTACGGGGTTCCACCAGCCGGCATCCTCTGCGTAGTGCCAGTTCGGTCCCGATTCGACCAGGGCGGCGAGTGCGTCGACGAGTCGGTCCACATCGGCGAACGAGCTGCCGAGGCCGATGCTGGCCCGAACCGCTCCGGCCGCATGCCCCAGCCTGCTCAGCAGTGGGTGCGCGCAGAACTTCCCGTCCCGCACGCCGATTCCGTGTTCGGCGGAGAGGTACGCGGCGACCTCACCGGGGTCACGTCCGGCGACGGTGAAGGTGACGATGCCGACGCTGTCGGTCGCGTCGGCCCACACCTTCAGCTGCTCGACGCCGTCCAGTGCGGCCAGCCCGTCGCGCAGGCGGGACGACAGTTCGCGCTCGTGCGCCTGCAGCTCGGCATCGTCGAATCCGGCAATGGCCTCGCAGGCCGCAGCCAATGCGGCAACCCCGAGCACGTTGGGGGTGCCCGCCTCGTGCCGCTGCGGTGCAGGAGCCCAATCGGTGTGGTCGATGCGCACGCTACGTACCGCGCCACCGCCGGCCAGGTGGGGCTCACCGAGGTCGAGCCAATCACGCCTGCCCACAAGCACTCCCGCGCCGAACGGGGCGTAGAGCTTGTGTCCGGAGAAGGCGAGGTAGTCCACCCCGAGTGCGGCGATGTCGACCCGCCGATGTGGAACCAGCTGGGCACCGTCCACCGCGATGCGTGCGCCGTGCCGATGCGCCAGTGCCGCGAGTTCCGCGATCGGCAGAACTTCTCCGGTGACGTTCGATGCGCCCGTGATCGCAAGCAGAGCAGCAGGTTTCGCGGCGAGTTCGGCGTCGAGGCGGGCGATGGTCTCGGCCAGGGTCGACGCAGCCACCACCACTCGTCGGTCACGCCACGGCAGCAGGTTCGCGTGGTGTTCGATGTCGAGCACCACGGTCTCACCCGGCACGCATGCGGCCAACAGGTTCAGCGAATCGGTGGTGTTCCGGGTGAACACCACCACCGAATCCGACTGCGCACCAATGAAATCGGCGACGGTCACCCGCGCCTTCTCGTACGCTGCCGTGCAGACCCGTGAGGCGTAGCCGGCACCGCGATGAACACTGGAGTAGAACGGCAGCAGTTCCGCGATCCGATCGGTCACCGCCGTCAAAGCCGGTGCGCTGGCAGCGTAGTCGAAATTGGCGTAGGTGCAGGTGCCGCCCTGCACCAGGGGTACCTGCAGATCCGTGCCCGAAACAGGGGCAAAAGGAGCACAGGGGCGGGAAAGTACAGATGTCATGACAGATCAAGCCCTCACGTTCGAGGGACCCGCAACCGAAGGATGTGGTGAACGAGTCCGCGCTTGCCGCGCCGGTTTTCCGGCATCAGCCTGGTCGTCACCCGGAGCACCCCACCGCGGAGGAGGGTTGCCGACCAGCGAGCCGGGGCTTGACGCTGGTACTCGTGACCGTGGAGAAGACACTGGCAAACCCGCTGCGGTTTTGTCAAGCCGGAACTCACGCGTGGGCAGCAGTAGGATTCCCGCGGTGGGAAGGAGCGCTCGTTCACCTGCTGGCAAACAGAACGTGAGATAACCAACGGCGCTGCTCCCCAGCGGCACAGAGTCCCAGCACCACAGAGTCACTTGCCAACGAACGAGAAGGACGCCCGGTTGTCTGTGCATCAAGAGAACGATCTGCCGGGTTCGAGCGCGGACACCGCGCCTGCACCGGCGGCGTTTCTTCGCTCGTCGCTCGCCCCTCCTGCCCGGACGCTCATCGACGTTCTCCGTGATACCGCTCATCGTTTTCCCGACGCCCCCGCCATCGACGACGGTGCTGTCTCGGTCAGCTACTCCGAGTTGTTGGACGACATCGCCGAGGGCGCGCAGTGGCTCGCCGATGCCGGCGTCAGGCGCGGCGACCGCGTCGGCATCCGCATGCCGTCGGGTTCCTTCTCCCTCTATGTCGCGATCCTGTCGATCCTCGCGGTCGGTGCCGCGTACGTGCCGGTGGACGCGGACGATCCCGAGGAGCGGGCCGAGTTGGTCTTCGGTGAGGCGAAGGTGACGGCCATCGTCACGGCGGGCGGCATCGCGGCCGGTACTGCTCCCAAGCAGGACGCCCTTCCCGAGACCGACCCACTGCCGCCGACTCCCGAGGACGACGCGTGGGTCATCTTCACCTCGGGTTCGACGGGCACCCCCAAGGGTGTCGCGGTCAGTCATCGCAATGCGGCGGCGTTCGTCGACGCCGAGGCCCGCATGTTTTTGCAGAAGGATCCACTCGGCCCAGGGGATCGAGTGCTGGCCGGTCTGTCGGTGGCGTTCGACGCGTCGTGCGAGGAGATGTGGCTGGCGTGGCGGCACGGTGCGTGTCTGGTTCCGGCACCCAGGTCGCTGGTGCGGTCCGGTTTCGATCTGGGCCCGTGGCTCGTCTCCCGCGACATCAGTGTCGTCTCGACGGTGCCCACCCTCGCGTCGCTGTGGCCCGCGGTGGCTCTGGAAGCGGTGCGGTTGCTCATCTTCGGCGGCGAGGCGTGCCCGCCGGAACTGGCCGAGCGGCTCGCCGTCGAGGGCCGCGAGGTCTGGAACACGTACGGCCCCACCGAGGCAACGGTCGTCGCGTGCGCGGCGATCATGGACGGGAAGGGGCCCGTCCGCATCGGATTGCCGTTGGACGGATGGGATCTGGCCGTGGTCGATGCGTCGGGCACCCCGGTACAGGTCGGCGAAGTCGGTGAGTTGGTCATCGGCGGCGTCGGACTCGCTCGGTATCTCGATCCGGCCAAGGACGCCGAGAAGTACGCGCCCATGCCCTCTCTGGGGTGGGACCGGGCGTACCGCAGCGGCGATCTGGTCAAGCTCGAGCTCGAAGGGCTCTTGTTCCAGGGTCGCGCCGACGATCAGGTCAAGCTCGGCGGTCGACGCATCGAGCTCGGTGAGATAGACAATGCGCTGCAAGCACTTCCGGGCGTCGGCGGCGCGGCGGCCGCCATCCGCAAGACCGCTGCCGGTAACTCGGTGCTGGTCGGATATCTCGCCAGCACGAATCCAGATTTCGATCTCGAAGCCGCACGCGAATTGCTCGCCGAGCAGTTGCCCGCGGCATTGGTGCCCAGGCTTGCGCTGGTGGACGAGATGCCAACGCGCACTTCGGGCAAGGTCGACCGCAACGCGCTGCCGTGGCCCCTGCCCGGTATGGCGGGCGCGTCTGCGCTCGGCGGCACGGCGGGGTGGGTGGCCGAATTGTGGACCAACATCCTTGGCGCGCAGGTTTCCGACGAGAACGCCGATTTCTTCGCCAACGGCGGCGGTTCGCTGTCGGCCGCTCAGTTGGTGACGGCGTTGCGCGAACGGTTCCCCGAGATCACCGTCGCACAGCTCTACGACCACCCCCGGCTGGGTTCACTGGCGCAGTATCTCGACGATCTGAAGCCTGTCGTCGAGGCCGTTCCTCGTGACGTGGCCCCGACGTCGCGTACCGCGCAGTGGGCGCAGATCGCGGCAACGGTTCCGTTGACCACCCTGACCGGATTGCAGTGGGTCACCTGGCTCGGGCTGCTGTTCAACGTCATGTCCTGGTTCGGCGACGTGCCCTGGGCTCCGACGCTGTCGTGGTGGTGGGTGCTCGTGGCGTTCGTCCTGTTCATCACTCCGGTCGGCCGGATGGCGATCTCGGTGATCGGATCTCGCATCCTGCTGGCGGGCTTGAAACCCGGCGCGTATCGACGCGGCGGGAGCATGCACATCAGGCTGTGGGCAGCAACGAGATTGACCGATGCCAGTGGTGCGTCGAACCTTTCGGGCGCACCGTGGATGGTCTACTACGCGCGGGCTCTTGGCGCCAAGATCGGCAAGGGTGTCGACCTGCACACGATGCCGCCGGTCACCGGCATGCTCGAGCTGGGCGACGGCTGCTCCATCGAGCCCGAGGTGGATCTGTCCGGACATTGGATCGACGGAGATCTCGTCTACATCGGCGGCGTCGAGATCGGTGCCGGTGCCACCGTCGGTGCCCGCTCGACACTGTTGCCCGGCACCAAGGTCGGCAAGAACGCCGTCGTCACGGCAGGCTCCGCCGTCGTCGGACGGGTGAAGGCCGGTCAGATGTGGTCCGGTTCGCCGGCTCAGAAGGTCGGCAAGGCAGATCATCCGTGGCCCGCGGAAACGCCACCGCGCGCGACGAAATGGGTGTTCGCGTACGGCGTCGCGTCGCTGTTCCTGTCCGGCATGGCACTGTTCTCGATCGGCGTCAGCCTGGTGCTGATGGGCTGGTGGATTCACACCGCGGACTCCGTGTTCGACGCCTTCGAACGTGGTCTGGTGATGTTGCCCGTCGCGACGATGGTGTCGTTGGCGGTGTTCGCGGTGATCACCGTAGTCGCGGTGCGGTTGCTCAGCATCGGACTCGTCGGCGGCTACCACCCGGTGCGCAGCCGCATCGGCTGGCAGGTGTGGGCCACCGAACGCCTGATGGACTCCGCGCGCACCTTCCTGTTCCCGCTCTACGCATCTCTGTTGACGCCGCATTGGCTCCGGCTTCTCGGCGCGAAGATCGGCAAGGACGTCGAGGCGTCGACGGTGCTGATGATCCCCAAGTTCACCACCGTCGCCGACGGCGCGTTCCTCGCCGACGACACGATGGTCGCCAGCTACGAACTCGGCGGCGGCTGGATGCATCTGGGCGACGCCAAAGTCGGCAAGCGGGCGTTCCTCGGCAACTCCGGCATGACCGGGCCCGGGCGAACCGTTCCCAAGAACGGCCTGGTCGCGGTGCTGTCCGCGACGCCGGACAAGGCGAAGTCCGGCTCGTCGTGGCTCGGCAGTCCGCCGGTGCGGCTGCGTCGGGCCGCCGGTAGTGCGGATTCGTCGCGCACGTTCGATCCGCCCCGCAAGCTCAAGGTCGCCCGGTCGTTCGTCGAGACGTGCCGGTTGATTCCCGTCGTCGTGACGTTCGGCATCGGGCTCGGAGTGCTGTTCTCACTCACCGCCATCGCCGACGCCGTCGGGTACTGGTTGGCTGCGTTGCTCAGCGGCGTCGTCCTGCTCGTCGCCGGTTTCGTGGCTGCTGCGGTATCGGCGTTGGCGAAGTGGTTGTGGGTGGGCCGGATCGGCAAGACCGATCACCCGCTGTGGAGTTCGTTCGTGTGGCGCAACGAGGTGGCAGACACGTTCGTCGAGACCGTTGCCGCGCCGTGGTTCGCGCGCGCCGCCGAGGGCACCGCGGTACTGAACATGTGGCTGCGGTGGCTCGGTGCGGACATCGGCCGTGGCGTCTGGTGTGAGACGTACTGGCTTCCCGAGGCGGATCTGGTGACGTTGGCCGACGGTGCGACGGTCAACCGAGGGTGCGTTGTGCAGACGCACCTGTTCCATGATCGGATCATGTCCATGGACACGGTCGATCTCGGCAGAGGCGCAACACTGGGACCACACTGTGTCGCGCTGCCTGCATCGGGTATAGGTGATGGAGCGACGGTGGGGCCTGCCTCCCTGGTGATGCGCGGCGATACGGTTCCCGCGCATACTCGTTGGCAGGGCAATCCGATCGCGCCGTGGGCCAAGGGTGATCCCTTTCCGCGTATTCGCGACGACCGAAACGAGGGGTGATCTACCGTGCCGGACAGGCTCGTGGCACCGGTGTTCGACGTCGACTCCGGTGACAATCCGATCGATACGTATCTTCCGCAGAACGGCAACCGCGGCTATCGCGTCTCGCGCTACGAACTCGACCTCGAGTACAAGGTCGAGAGCAACCGGCTGGCGGGTAAGGCGAAGATCACCGCGGCCACCACCGCGACGGTGTCGAAGTTCGCGCTCGATCTCGGCCCGGCGATGAACGTGTCGAAGGTGTCGGTCAACGGATCGCGTTCGGTGAAGTTCAGCCACCAGCGCGGCAAGCTGAAGATCACCCCGGCCAAGCCCATCGCGTCGGGTGCGGCACTGGTGGTGACGGTGGCGTACGGCGGAACCCCGAAGCCCATCAACGGTTTGTGGGGTGAGGTCGGCTGGGAGGAGCTCACCGAGGGCTCGCTCGTCGCCAGCCAACCCAACGGCGCTGCGTCGTGGTTTCCGTGCGACGACCATCCGGTGTCCAAGGCCAGCTACGGCATCACCATCACCACCGATTCCCCGTACTACGCGGTGGCCAACGGAACGTTGGTGCGCAAGCAGACTCGCGCCAGCCGCACCACGTGGGTGTACGAGCAGCCCGAGCCGATGGCCAGCTACCTCGCCACCATCCAGATCGGTCCGTACGAGCATCGCATCGTCAGCCCGGGACCGGTGCCGATGAAGGCGATCACTCCGCCGCGGCTGCGCGCGCAGTTCGATCACGATTTCGGTCGTCAGCCGCAGATGATGGATACCTTCGTAAGGCTTTACGGCCCTTACCCTTTCGCGTCGTACACCGTGGTGGTGACCGACGACGATCTGGAGATTCCGATCGAGGCGCAGGGTCTGTCGATCTTCGGAGCCAATCACTGTTCGGGTTCCCGGTACTACGAGCGCCTGGTGGCCCACGAGTTGGCGCACCAGTGGTTCGGAAATTCCTTGACGCTCGGCAAGTGGGCCGACATCTGGCTGCACGAGGGATTCGCGTGCTACTCGGAGTGGATCTGGGCCGAGAACTCCGGCGGCGCAACGGCTCACGACAAGGCCAAGCGAGCGCACACCATCCAGCGCGGTCTGGCAATGGATCTGCAACTCACCGATCCGGGGCCGGCGCGCATCTTCGACGACCGCGTCTACAAGCGCGGCGCACTCGCACTGCACGCGGTGCGACGCACCATCGGAGACGAGCGCTTCTTCGGATTGATCCAGGAATGGACCTCCAAGTACCGCTACTCGACGGTGGCAACCGCCGACTTCACCGACCTCGCCTCCCGCTTCGGTTGCCCCCGAAGTCTGTGGGACGCATGGCTGGTGGACAAGCAACTTCCGTCGCTGCCGTAGCTCCCGCGGGCAATCGGCTCCCCAGTTTCGGATATCAGCCTGCAATCGGAGGCCTGAATCCAAGTCTGGGGAGCCGATCCTCCGGTCAGACCCGCCGACGCCGTTTCTGCGCGTAGCCGATGGTCAAGAAGCCCGCCGACATCAACGCGAAAAGATTGATCGGCGACGCGATGGCACGGCCGACACTCGCATCGAGTGCCACGACCTGAAACAGCACCCAACACACGATGACGCCCAGCACCGCGAAAATCGGCCAGGGTCCGGAGTAGTTGTACTTCATGCTCGCTCCCTCAGCAGAACGTTGCTCCACCGGTCAGGCCACCGCCAACAGCTCCGCCGATTGCGCCGACCAAGCCGCCTCCGACAGTACCCACGACCGGGAGCGTCACGGTCCCCACACCGGCTCCTGCGAGCCCGGCCGCGGTGCCCCCGGACACCGCACCTCCCCCGATCCCCGCCAGGCAATTTCCGATACTCAGCGTGGTGACCTCACCGTCGCTGGGCACCGCCACCGCGTGCACTCGGAGGGCGGAGCCCGAAACGGCGTACTGAACCTCGACCTGACTGCCATCTGCGGCGGTGGCCCGCGTAGGCAGCGACTCCGTCGCACCTGTCTCGATATTTTTTGCCGTGGCTGTTCCGTCGTCTGCCACTGCGACGTCGTAGCCGACCAACGCCACAGAGAAGTCACTGTCACTGGTTTTGGCGACTCCGAGGGCGGGCGAATCCACGGTCTGTGCTTGCGCAGGAACTGTTGCCCCCACTATGGAGCCGAGTCCTGCTGCGGCGACGAAGATTCCGGTAGCGATGCGTGATGCGTTGCGCTTGGTCATCATTCCCCTTCGGTTTCAGCACCTCATTTCCTTAACCAAAGTATTGAAATGGCGGCGGGGCCGTCAACCCCTTGGGGTGCAAACCTGACTGTTCACCTCATCGCTACCCGAGCGAGATCATCAGCCCAGCCACGGCGTAGCCGTACAGCGCTACCGTTGCCAGTGCTTGACGCCAAAAGCCCGTCGGGAACGACGCAGCCCAGCGTCCCCTGCCGTCCAGTTGCAGACCGCAGGGGAAGTCGCTGATGGCCATGGCCGATCCAGGATTCTTCGAATGCGCCAGCACCACGCCGGTGGTGAAGGGCAGACCCCGAACGAACAGGTGGCCGCGCGCTTCCCCGGCCCGGTACCGCACCGTTGATTCGGTGACAACCCCTGTGTACCAACGTCGTTGAACGTTCCAGCCGGTGGCGTGCGCGAGCCGAAGGTTGCGACCGCCGCGCAAAGCGGTGTCGATGGTCTCGACGTCGGCGATGACTCCCCACCGCAGCATCGACATCCATCTTGCTACCGCTGAGACGCGAAATACCACTGCACCCAGCAGCACGATCGCGAAGACGTAGGGCACCAGAGCGGGATGCCTCGACCACCACGCAGCCGGCACGATCACCGCGACGAGAAACCAGTACGCCTCACGCCGGTTCCATACTGTGGCACCCGCGATCGCCACCGTCGGAGGCACCCGATGCGGCGGGACCGTGCGCGAGGACTGCAGCATGATGCCGCTGATCCTAGGGCCGAACCGCCCCTACGCGCTCGGCAAGTGCGCAGACGTTTTCGACCGCACCACCAGGCCACACAGTGCCGCCATCACCGCGCCGAAGCCGAAGATGATCGGATACGTGACCACGCCGGGCCATGTCTCGGTCAATGCCGACAGCAGGGCGGGCACCGCGAAGCCCAGGTAGGTCAGCGAATAGAACACCGCGGTGAGGCCGGCGAGATCATCGGGGCCCGCAATGCGTTGCACCTCTTGCAAACCCGAGACCAGCGCCATGCCGTAGCCACACCCCAGCACTGCGGCCGCGATCAGGGCTGCGGCAATGGTCAGCACCGACGCCGCCCACGCCGCGACAGCCATGCCGACAACCAGCAGTGTCAGCGCAACCAGAGCGCCTCGCGCACTGGCGGGAGTGTCGATTCGACGCCCCACGGCCTGAATCGCGAAGCCGGAACCGAGTGCGATCACCGCCATCGCGGCAGACAGGGCGACGGGATAGCCGCCGCCGGGCTCGTCGGCCAGAGCGTCGGCCATCAGTGACGGCAGCACCGCGTAGGCGACGCTCGCGGCACCGAACACCCACGGGGCCAACGGGAGCACCACGAACAGGAACCGTCGATGCGATGCGGACGGAATCCGTAGGTCGTCGAGCAGCTTTTTGTTCTTGGATACCGCTGTGGCAGTTCGAGTTTCGGGAACCGACAGCATGCCGATACCGGCGACGATGCAGATCAGCACGTGCACGCTGTAGGCGAGGTGCGTCGGCCAGGGTGCCCACTGCGCGAGCACACCGGCAACTCCGGCACCGAGGGCGAAGCCCGCGGTCAGCGACATCGCCGCACGGCGCGCTCCGGCACCGGGTTTGGCGTTGGCGTCGCGGCTCGAGAGTTCCTTGACCCAGCTGCCGCCCACGGCCATACCGATTCCGAGCGCGATACCGCTGAGCACGCGACCACCGAAGAGCAGGTACGCGTTGTCCGGTCCGAGTGCGATCAGAATGGACCCGGCCGCGGCAATTGCTGTAGCGGGCAACATGATCGGGCGTCGACCGAGTCGGTCGGACAGCGGTCCGCAGATCAGCATCGCCGGAATGATGCCCAGGACGTAGGCAAACAGGAACGTATCGACCACCACGGCCGAGAACCCGTGGTCGAGTCGGTACATCACCAACAGCGGCGTGAACTCGTTGCCGCCCCACGCGACAGCGAACATGCCCGACGCCACCAGCAGCCAGCGTCGCGCAGTCGTCTCGATGTCTCGATCGTTCGTGATCGTCTCGCTCATCGTGCTCCCCCTTTGTCCGGTCGTAGGCCGTGCACCCCGAGCATGTGTTGTTCGACGGCCCGCTCGAATCCGTCTGCATCTCCCGCCTCGATCAGGTCGGCGAGTCGGCGATGGTCGTCGACGATGCGGGAGATCTGCCCCGGATCACGCGTCACCGAGGCTGCGGTCATCCGGCGTTGACGCTCGCGAAGTCCGTCGTAGAACGCGTCGAGCAACGGGTTGCCGCCCGCATGGACGACGGTGCGATGGAAGTCGGCGTCGACGGCGCTGAACTGCGCGGCGGTACCGTCGACCGCCAACTTTTCCTGCAGCTGCAGGTTTTCGCGCAGCGCTTCGACCACGCGTTTGCGAGCCGCAGCGTCGTCGATGAATGCGCGAACGCTGCCTGCCTCGACGAGTCGACGCGCGTCGACGACGCTCTCGGCCTCACCCACCGCGATCGGCACCACCAGTGCCCCGCGCTTGGGATAGAGCCGCATCCACCCCTCGACCTGCAGACGCAGAAACGCCTCGCGTACGGGTGTGCGACTGATCTCGAGTCGGGTGGCGATCTCACCCTCGCTGACGAGCTCACCGCCGGGCAGTTCCCCCGAGACGATGAGCTCCTTGACCGTCACATACGCCGTATCGGCGGCAGATTTCGTCTCGGACACAACATAGATACTAGATGCACCTCAACTGTGCACCAATTCGGGACCCGAAAAAGTCCACTCAACGTGACATTGACTACCGAAAAGGCCACCGAACGATGCTCCTATGTCTGTCAAGGGCTGGGTGTGGGCTTCAGTAGGCCGAATATTTCGCGGGCGATGGCGCGTTTGAGG
>NZ_JAWLRY010000024.1:0-69160 GCF_033142325.1 Rhodococcus sp. IEGM 1370
ATTCTCCCAGCTCAGAGCAACATTCTTTCTATCTGACACGCCTCGCCTACACGCCAGCGTGAAAGCCCGAGGCTAGCCACCGGAAGTAGCTGTGCCGAAAACACTGGAATCACCGCGCACTCGCCCGCGGGCCGCCGAGGCCGACACCGTTGCAACCGGTCGCCCCCTTGTGGATCGGCTTCGAGTCGATCCCCTCAACACCGCGATCAGCGTCGCGGTGGATGTGCTCGCTGCAGCCGTCGCTCTGATCGGAGCCTTGCTCTGGCACTCGGGCAGTCTCACCGACACCGGTTGGCTCCCATGGCTGTTCCTGCCACTGCTGATCGGAATCCTCGCCGGAAAGTCGATGTACCGACGCAGTCTCCGGCGCAACTTCCTCGACGAGATCGGTCCTGCCGAAACCGCTGTCGCCTTCGCGGCGCTCGCTCTGCTGGTCGTGATGTTCCTGGCAGACACCGACTACCGTCCCAGTGAGGTCGTGCTGCGACTGTGGTTGCTGAGCGCCTTGACGATCGCGATCGCTCGATTGACACGAGTCGTTCTCCAGCGCACGCTGCGCACCAGGTTCGGATCCGCAGCGCCGACCATCGTGCTGGGAAACGACCCGATCGCGCACCAACTCGTCTCGCGCACAAAGCAGTTCCCGGAGTACGGTCTCGAACCCATCGGTTATGTGGGCGAGGCTCCGGTTGCCGACGTCTCCTCGAACGGCGAGGTGCCCCACCTGCCGCACCTCGGACTCCCCAGCAATTTCGAAACGGTTGCCCGCAAGACCGGTGCCGAGGAGTTGATCGTCACGTTCGCACCGACCGAGGATCGGGAGTTGATCGCCGCCATCAGGATTGCGCATCGGCTCGGTATGCGGGTGTGGGTGGTACCCAGGTTGTACGACGCAGTCGGGGTCAACACGCGCGTCGAGCACATCGGCGGCCTGCCGTTGATGGTGCTCCCGCATGTGAACCCCAAGGGATGGCAGTTCGCTCTCAAAGGACTTCTCGATCGGGTTCTCACCGCGTTCGGGCTTCTGTTGCTCTCCCCCGTCTTTCTGACGCTGATGCTGCTCGTGCGCCTGAGCTCACCTGGCCCGATCTTCTTCAAGCAGGAGAGAATCGGCCGCGACGGATTGCCGTTCGATTGTCTGAAGTTTCGCTCCATGCGGCCTCCACGTGCGTCCGACGCCGAGTTCGAGCGAAAGGCCGGGGACGCACCCGGCGGTGTCGAGGGTGTCGACCGACGAACGCGCATCGGAAAGATCATGCGGCAGACCTCGATGGACGAACTTCCGCAGCTACTCAACGTACTTCGCGGCGATATGAGTCTGGTCGGTCCGCGCCCGGAACGACCCGAATACGTCGACCTGTTCGAGATGCAGATCCGTAGGTACGGGGAGCGGCACCGCGTCAAGGCAGGCGTGACGGGATGGGCTCAGGTGCACGGCCTCCGCGGCCAGACGTCCATCGCGGACCGCGCCGAGTGGGACAACTACTACATCGAGAACTGGTCGGTGTGGCTCGATGTCAAGATACTGTTCCTCACCGTCCTGGCCGTGCTGAAGCGCGCCGAGGACTGATCGTGGTCTCCGCCGAACACGGCCACGTTCTGGTCACCCCGTGATCACGTACGTTGCGCTCGCTTTCGGCGCAGCGGTCGTCCTCGCGCTCGGCTGCGCGGTGGCATCGGCGATCTACCGCCGCCCGCAGCGCGGCGTGCTGTTGCTCGCAGCATTCGTTCCGCTGCACGGCCTTCTGGTTCTGGTGCCCCTGCCAGGGGTGGTGTCGGGCTGGAAGGAAGGCCTGGTCGTCTTCACGGTTCTGTGCGCGTGGTTACGCCGACCGCGACACGTCCGTGGCTCGATGCCTCGGGTCTTCATGCCGTGGTGGCCCGCCGCTGCTGTCTTCGTCGTGTTCGGCAGCGTGTCTGCGTTCGCCACCTTCGGAATTGTCGGCGTGTTCGGCATCAAGGTGACCTTCTTCTACATTCTGCTGGTGGTCGTCATGTGGCTCGCGCCGTTCGACGCCACGGACCGAGACCACCTCGTCTCCGTTCTCATGGGCATGGGCGTGTTCACGTCGGCGGTCGGCATCGCGCAACTTCTGGCCGGGCCAGCCGCACTGGTGTCGCTGGGTTACGAATACGGCACTCAGGTCCGCACATCGGGCGGGCTACTGCGCACGTTCAGTACGTTCAACCTGCCGTTCCCGTTCGGGTTGTACGTGATGTTGGCGTTGCTGGTCGGCGGTGCGGTGGCGCTGGCCGATCCGCGTCGACGGCGAAACATGTTGTTTCTGTGGGCGACTCCGATGATGGTGGTCGCCATGTCGAGTTCGATCGTGCGCGGAGCCATTCTGGGACTCGGAGTGGGGGCGATATACCTGATCGCGGTCCGCTTCCGCTATCTCGCCGCCCCCCTGGCGGTGGCCGCGGTCGCGGTGGCCGCGGCTGTTCCGTTCGTCCCCAACATCACATCGGTGTTCTTCTCGTCGAGCAGCCTCGGTCAGCGCGGTGACGGATGGGCCAACATCATCGCCAGCATCCTGATTCACCCGTTCGGGACGGGGCTGGGATCGAGTGGGTCTGCGGCAGACCGCATTTCCACCGCCGAGGGTGTCGCGTTCACGCAATCGGGGCTCTCGACCAACTACCAGCCCGACAACTACTACGTGAAGGCACTGCTCGAACTCGGACCGATCGGCCTGTGGGCAGTGGTCGCCTTGCTCGTGACGTCGCTGCTGTGGTGCACCCGCCTGTCCCGGGCGCTACCGGGCAACGACGGTGCGCTCGCCCTGGGCGTCGGCGCTTCCATCGTCGCAGCGATGTTCGCCAGCCTCGTCTCGACGTATTTCGAGATCTTTCCGATCGATGTCTATTTCTGGCTCTTGTTAGGAGTGGTGGGATGCGCAGCAGCGCAACACGAATCGTCTTCGGGGCGCTCGCCCTCAGGCCGGGAGGAAGCGGAGTACAGACCTACATTCGCGAGCTCCTGAACGAGCTCCCCCAGTGCCTACCCGATGCCGATCTCGCCGCGTCCGTGCAGCGCGACGCCGTGGGTGAGCTCCCGCCCTCGGTCACGGCGTTGGAACGGCCTGTCACCAGCGGTGCGGCTCGTGCAGTGCTCGGTGCCCTCCCCGTCGGTCGTTGCGATGTGGTGCACGGCCTGGACGTCGACCTACCGTTTCTGACCAAGGCCTTCACGGTTGCCACGGTGCACGACCTGTCGGTCATCGACATGCCGTCGGCCTCCAGTCGGTTTCGCGCGTTGGGCGAACAGAGACTGGTACGGCGCGCACTGCGCCGCGCAGATCTGCTCATTGCGGTCTCACAGTTCACCGCCGATCGAATCAAGGCGGTCAGCGGCCGCGACGCCACGGTGGTCGGTTTGGCACCCGCAGCGTGGGCCGCTGTCCCCACCGACAGCCGGATAGATCTGGTTCGGCGCAAGTACGACTTGCCGGACCGTTTCGTGATGCAGGTCGGAACGGTGGAGCCCCGCAAGAACGTTCAGCTCGTGGCCGACGCGGCGGAGAGTCTCGGAATACCGTGTCTGCTGGCCGGGGCCGGCTCCACCGGTCCCCACGCCCCTCGCAATTCCCGGGGGCTCGGGTACGTCGATGTCGAGGATCTGCCCGGCCTCTACGCTGCCGCGACAGTCACTGCGTACGCCTCTCGGTACGAGGGCTACGGGCTCCCGCCCGTCGAGGCGATGGCGTCGGGCGGCGCGGTCGTCGCCAGTGCCGTCGGTGCCCTCCCCGACGTCGTCGGCGACGGCGCCGTTCTCGTCGAGTCCGAGAACGTGGACGACTGGGTACAGGCGATGAAACCACTCGCTTTCGACGGGGACGCGCGCGCAGCTCTTCTCGACGCGGCAGCCGTAGCCACCCGCGAGATCAGCTGGCGTAGAACGGCGGAGCTCACCGCCGACGCGTATCGAGCCGCGGGCATCGTCTGATGGCCGAGGAGCTCGCGCTCGACGGCACCGAGCAGCCACCGGACTACCGCGCGATCGCAGCGGATCCGAAAGCCGCGGCCAGAGCGACGATTGCCGTTCTGATCAGCAGAGTGATCATCGCGACGCTGGGGTGGGTGGGCAGCGTCGTCGTCGCGAGGTCCCTCGGACCGGACGAGTGGGGCCAGTTCAGCTTCGTCTTCGCGCTGCTGGGCTTGATGTCCGTCGTGACCGATCTGGGGGTCGGACGCGTCGTGCTGGCGAAATTGATGGACGACGATTCCGAGGAAATCGGTCGAACGGCGTCGGCGTTCCTGGCGCTCCGAACCGTGCTCGGTTTGGTGGGGTACGTACTGGCCGTCGCATACGTTCTGCTGCTGCAATATCCGAGCGAGGTGGTCCTCGCGACGGTGGTCGGCGGACTGGTGGTCGTGTTCGCAACCCCGGGTCACGCACTGAGCGTGCTCTTTCAGAGCCGTCACCGCCTGGTACTCGTGGCCGTTGCCGAAAGCGCCGGGCAAGCAATCCAATTGGCGTTGACCGTGCTGGCCGCCGTGCTGGCCCCCACCCTGCTGATCTTCGTTCTCCCGGCCGTGGCCAACGAAGTGTTCAAGTTGGTGACCAAGGGTTTCGGCATCGGCAACCGTTCGATGGGCCTGCGACCGTCGCGGCACATCGACATTCGTCGCTGGGGGCCCTACCTGAAAGAGGCCGTGCCACTCGCGATCGGCTTCGCCCTCACCATCGCCATGCTCAAGATCGACATGCTGATGCTCAGCCTGCTCGACACGTTCGAAGCCGTGGGACTGTATTCCATCGGCTACAAATTCTCGGACATGATCGACACCTTCGTGTTGGCGGCAGTCGCACCGATCAGCACCTTGCTCGTCGCGTCGTGGCCCCACGACACCACCGCATTTCGCGCACGCTCGCGTTCGGCCGCACTGCTGTTCGCACTCTTCGGCGCAATGGCTGTCGCGGCGTTCGTACCGTCGGCCGAGCCGTTGATCGGGCTGCTGTACGGCGAACGGTTCGTCGACGGAGCTCACGCAGCCCGATTACTCGTCATAGGCGCGGCGCTGATGTCGTTGGTGATGCTGGGAATCTTCCTGCTCGCGTCGGCCGGAATGCAGCGACACTACCCCGTGGTGGCACTGGTCGGTCTGGCCCTGAACGTCGGGTTGAATCTGTTCCTGATCCCGCGGATGTCGTACGACGGAGCCGCTGTTTCCACCGTCGTGACGATCGGCACCACTCTCGTTCTGCTGTGGATCGTGATCGCGCGAAGCATGCCCATATCCGGACTGCTTCCCGTGCAATCCATTTCGGTGATACTGGTGGTCACCGCAGCCACTACGGTCGGCGGCTGGTTCCTGGTGCAGCACTATCCGGGCCTGTGGCTGCTCGTCTCGGTTGCGGCAGCCTTGCTGGTCGCAC
The DNA here is from genome assembly GCF_033142325.1 of Rhodococcus sp. IEGM 1370. NCBI lineage: Bacteria > Bacillati > Actinomycetota > Actinomycetes > Mycobacteriales > Nocardiaceae > Rhodococcus > Rhodococcus sp. IEGM 1370. The sequence goes on from NZ_JAWLRY010000024.1 coordinate 5,381, forward strand.
TCTTGCTATACGTGTTCGTCGCCATCGGACTCGTCGAGTCACCACTTCCGGGACCGGCCGAGAAAGGACGTCACCGTGCGCGTTCCGAATGACCATCGACACAACGGACACATCGCCCGATTCGGACCCCGCCCTGCGGAGTCGAAGTCGGGTTTCACGAAGGTAGAAGACCGTTGTGCCCGTTCTTCGAATGTTGTTGATGTGCAGTTTCATTCACGAGCGGCACGGCTACGCGAACGGCATACGAGCCCGGCTATCATCGAGCCTGTCGGCTCCACGAATCTCCGAAGCGGTACGTCCGCTCGCATCGACGACGGAAGGGTACACGGTTGATGTCCGTCCACGATGCCGTACACCGGGGCGACGTGCCCCCACCTATCGACCTCGCGGGACACATGCGAGAACTCGGCCGGGCACTGCTGCCCGCCGTGATCGTTGCTGTGCTGGTGGGTGCGGGCGTGTTCTACCTCAGGAGCGAACTCACCGACAAGCAGTACGCCGCGTCGGTCATTGCCGAGATCGAACCGGCCCAAAGCCTCGTTCCCGGTGACGCGTTCATCGAGCAGATGCGCGCACCGTTCGTGGAATTGGCGACCGATCGCAGCGTGCTCGATCAGGTCCTCACACAGGTCGACTCCGGACTGAACGCTGCCGAGCTGGCGTCGAGCGTAGAACTCTCCCCCGGTACTTCACCTGCACTGCTGACCGTCACGGTGACGACCCGTTCTCCTGAGCTCGCCGCAGATCTGGCTCGCGCGATGGTGTCGACGATGGCAAGTACCAGCACTGCCAACGCGATTCGTGACTCGCGAGAGCGAACCGACGAAGCGCAGTCCGCGATCGACGCGCAACAGGCGCGAGTGGACGCTCTGCCCGCCGACGACCCGAGCCGGCCCGCATCCGTGTCGGAACTGGCCGAACTGCGCACCCGCCTGAGCGAGCTGGAGGCCACTGCGGGCGGAGACCGACTGGTCGTGCTGTCGAACCCCGACCAGAGCACCACACCGGTGTCACCCAAACCGGTCTCGGAGGCACTCGTCGCCGGGCTCGCCGCACTGATCGTTGCAGCCGAACTGATCGTGTTGCTGCGAGGACGTCTCGGACGCAAGCCCTCTCGGTCCTGGGCTCGTCGGGTGTCTCGCAAACACGGAGCGAAATTCGACCCGACGGCGAGCGACACCATGCCGCCCGCCGTGGCCGCGCGGATCGCAGCACTCGAACGCGGCGATAGACCCGTCTCCAGGGGTGCTCGGCACGCTGCGCCCAAGGGCGACAACGTGATCGTCCTGTTGGTCGGCGAGGGCGCTGTGACGGCCTCGACTCATGATCCGGATCGGACAGGCGAACGTCCTCGGGTCACCGAAGAATTCGGGTTGTCGGAGCAGTGGTGGCAGCACACCGACGTGGGCGACGTCGAGACCGTCGTGGTGTTGGTGTCGACACGTGGGCGCGACAAGAAGGCGGCAACTGCCGCGCTGCGGCAGCTCGACGAGTTCGACATTCCCGTGCATCTGGTCCTGCAGAGCAAGAACTCGATCCGACGGGTGGAACAGACCGCGCAGACGATCGCACCGGAAGGCCAACGCCATGCCAGCTGACAGAATTGCCGTCGTACACGAAAGATTCACCGAGATCGCCGGATCCGAGCACGTCATCGAACAGCTCGCGCTGCACTGGCCTGCGGCCGAGGTGTTCGCGCCCATCTCTCGGCCCGCCGGGGTTCCGTCGGGAATCGGCCGGGAGCCGCACACGACCGCCCTCAATCGTGTGTACAACGCGTTGGGCCAACGGTCGTACGCACCCGTTCTGCCGATGATGCCGCTCGCCTTTCGGCGCATGCCGCTCGACGGTTTCGATGCAGTCGTGGTGAGTCACCACGCATTCGCCACTCAAGCCGTGTTCGCCACCGACTCCCCGGTGATCGCCTACGTACACAGCCCGGCACGATGGGCCTGGGACCCCGAACTACGCGCAGGCGAAGGTGGCGGACGAGCAGGAGCAGCGATACTGACGGCACTGTCGGCCGTTGCCCGTCGATGCGAGATCGCTGCCGCCCCGAAACTGAACACCGTGGTGGCCAATTCGACTGCAGTCGCACGTCGCATCGAGGATTGGTGGGGCCGTGACGACGCAGTGGTGGTCCATCCGCCCGTCGACACCGAGGGCTTCGTTCCCGATCCGTCCGTCGAGCGAGAGAACTTCTTCCTCCTCGCCGGACGCCTCGTTCCCTACAAGCGGCCCGATATCGCAGTCCGGGCCGCTGCCGAGGCCGACGTTCCGCTCGTGGTGGCCGGAGACGGACGAGCAATGGACGCCTGCCGTGCACTCGCCGGTCCGAAAACGACCTTCCTGGGCCGAGTTTCACACGAGAAACTCCTCGAACTGCACCGAACGACGCGGGCCCTGTTGATGCCGGGAGTGGAGGACTTCGGCATCGTCCCCGTCGAGTCCATGGCCTGCGGGACTCCCGTGATTGCGCTGGGCGACGGCGGTGCCATGGACTCGGTCGTACCGGGAAAGACAGGAGTGCATGTGCCACCGGGGTCGGACGAGGAAGTCGTCGCCGGATTCGCCGACGCCATGCGCTCGTTCGCTCCCGGAGACTTCGACCGCAGAGAGATTCGCACGTGGGCAGAGGGTTTCTCGAGGGCCCAGTTCCGCAGTCGTATGCAGGAGGTAGTCGATGCGGTCCGCTGAACGCCGATATCGTTCGACCGCACTGGACCGAGTCTTCGCCGACACCCGGATAGTGACTGCCGTCGGCCCCGTTCGTGGCCTGGACATCGAGCGCACACGCGCAACGCTGCGCGCCGCCGAACGTGTCGCCCGGACACCCCACGTTGCGCTCGAACCGCGGTCGGATACACGACAATGGCGCTACCGCAGCGACATCGCCGGAGACAATGTCACGGCCGGCACCGGAGCCACCGACGATCTGGGCCGTATGCTCACCGACATTCGACGGCGAGACGGTGCGAGAGGACCGCTCGAGGTGATCGTGTTCGAGGACCATCTCGCTGTCGACTACTCGCACGGAATCGGCGACGGCCAGATCGGCGTCATGATGCTGGCGGCTTTCTCCGACGACGCCGATGGGACCCTGGTTCCCGCGCTCGCGACAGGATTACCGGCCAGCGCAACGTGGAAAGCGCTGTGGCGTCACTATTCTCGACATCCGAAGACATTGGCGGACTTCTGGAAGTTGCGCGGTCGCCACCGAGCCGAGGCCGACGGCGATTCTGCTCCACGTCGCAGAATCGAGAACTGGGAGTCCGCGAAAGTCAGCCGCGCCGGGTACATGAACCGAACCCGAGTGGACGAACTCAAGCACTGGACGGCCGAGTACATGCCGGGAGCGACCGCCGCGTCGATCTCGACGGCGCTGTGGAGCGCAGCGCTGCGGGCCGAGGGCGTCGACATCGACGATCACATCATGGTGTTGTTCAACAGCAGGCGTTATCTCGATCCGGCGCAGCAGAGTTCGCACGGGAACTTTGCCGTCGGCATTCCGCTTCACCTCCCGTCGGGCACGACACCCGTCGGTATCACTGCGGCAATGCGCGAGGTGATCGAATCGGGATGGCCGATAGCGGTGTTGGGAATGTCGCTACTGCGCGATGCTGCGACGCGATTTCGGTCTTCCGCTCGCGCGCAGACCGATTCGGTCGTCGAGGTTCCCGAGACCTTGAGGTTGGCCGTCAGCGACCTCGGGCGACTGCGCGTCTTCGACCACCTCGATTGGGCCGACGACGGCAGGCCGCCGCAGATGGCGGCATCACTCGAGCCCGACGGCCCGGATGGCTGCACCATGCTCATTGCCGAGATTGCGGGTGGGCGGACCTACACGGCATCGTTCTGCAGCAAGATGATCGACGTCGGTGTGGTGGACGCAGCACTGCGGCGCATGTGCGATGACCCCGTCTTGTTACTCCGAGATGCATTCTGACAGGAACGGGGCTCGATCATGACCGCTGGATCGACGGTGTTGTTCCTGGCCCACACCGGGCAGGTCTCCGGTGCCGAAAAGGTGCTTCTGGATCTGATCGACGAGGCCGAGCGCCGCGGCTACGACACTGTGATCGCATGTCCCTCCGGCCCCCTGACCGACCGAGTGCCCACGGCGACGCGACACATCCCCATCGGCGAACTGGGGCTCGGTGGTGAACGAGGAGCCGCCCGAGGCGTCGCAGCGGCACGCATGTCGGCGCGGTGGGTCACCGCAGCACGCGCGGTGCGTACGGTTGCCCGGGCACCGGGCACCGTCACCGTCGTGAACTCACTCTTCGCGCTCCCGGTCGCACGGCTGGCCCGGCCCCCTCGCGGTGCGTCGTGGCTCGTCCACGACACCATGACCTCTGCCAAACAGCGCGTGGTGGTGCGGTTCGCACGGTCGGCCGTTCGCGTCGCAGTCTCGGTATCGGAAGCCACCGCTGTACCCCTGCGCGCGGCCGGACTCCCGGTCGTGGTGTCACACAACGGAGTTCCATGGCCGGTTCCGCGTTTCGGCGGTGAGCTGCACGCCCCGCCGGTCGTCGGCATACTTGCCCTCCTCACGCCGTGGAAGGGCCATCGAGTTCTGCTCGACGCCGTGGCCACACTCCCCGAGATCCGTGTCGAACTCGCCGGCGGCAGCTTCCCCGGTGATCGTGACTACGTCGCAGAACTTCACGAGCGAGCGTCTCGATCGGACCTCGCGGGTCGTGTCGAGTTCCTCGGGCACACGGACGCGAAATCGGCGCTACAGAGGTGGGACGTGGTCGTTTCCTCGAGTACGTCGCCGGAGGCGGGTCCGTTGTCGGTGCTCGAAGCGATGTCACACGGGCTGCCGGTGATCGGAACCGACCACGGCGGCACCCACGAGTTCCTCGCCGACGGTGCAGGAATTCTCGTCGAACCCGGCAACGTAGCAGCCCTCGCCGCAGCCATTTCCACGGTCATCGGCGATTCGAACCGACGACGCGCACTCGGGGACACTGCGAGACACCGTGTTGCCAGCCGCCACGACATCGGCCGGACACTGCCCGAACTTCTGCACCGTCTCACCGACTGACAGACCGCCCGACCGCGCGTATTCGGTTAGGAAATCGAACGAAGCCGACCCCAGGCCCCGACGGCTGTGTTTGAATCGGGGCCCGATGGGAACGATGGGGGCTGATATGACTCGCGCCGTGACGAGATCCAACGAGCATTATCAATGGTGTATCGGCGTGATGACCAGCCTCGCGTTGACCACCGCCGTCAAACGCATCGTCTCTGCGGCAGCCCTGGCCATGGCTGTGGTCGTGACCCTCGAGCTCGCATTCGGCTACGGAGCCACGACGTCGATCCCCTCGATCGTGCAGTGGACGTGCATGATCGCCGCGTACATCATGGGCGCGTTCTGGTGGTTCGGTCCATGGCCGACGCTCGGGCAGGCGTTCGCCTTCGTCGTCATCGCCAACTTCGCAATTTTCGGTGCCACCATCACGGCAGATTTCGCACCCGAGGTCACGCTCGGAAAATGCGCGTTCCTCATCCCGATCGGCATGCTTGCCGGCTTCTTCTTCGACAAGTGGCGGCTGGCCACCCACATCGCTCTCTGCCTGCTCGGCACCACTGTCGTCGCGGTCTACATCGTCGTCGAGCGCGGTGTGGATACGTTCGTGGCGGTGGTTCTGTGGGCTCCGATCGTCGTCTCCTTCACCGGCTTCGCCCTGCTGCTGCAGGCAACCACCCAATCCATGCGTCTGGAGTTCGAGTAACCGACATGCGAACCTTCCCCCTCCCCCACACCGGGACAGACGTCTCGAGCATCGTGCTGGGGTTCATGCGCATCACCGATCTGGACGACGACCGGATCAGGAGATTGGTGGCCACCGCGCTCGACGTGGGCGTGACGGTGTTCGACCACGCCGACATCTACGGCGGGTCACCGCACACGTGCGAGAAACGATTCGGCGATGCGGTGACGTTGACCCCGTCGCAGCGCGAGCGCATCAGCATCCAGAGCAAGGTGGGCATTCGCGAGGGCTGGTTCGACTTCTCCAAGGACCACATCGTCACCACGGTCGAGGCGTCACTCGGAGCCCTCGGCGTCGATCACCTGGACACCCTTCTGTTGCATCGGCCGGACACCCTCGTCGAGCCGGAGGAGGTCGCAGCAGCGTTCGACGACCTGCACGCGTCGGGCAAGGTTTTGGGCTTCGGCGTCTCCAATCACACACCCGGACAGATCGAGTTGCTGAAAACGGCTGTCGATCAACCGATTCTGTTCGATCAAGTTCAGCTGAGCATCGTGCACTCGCCGTTGATCGCGGCGGGCCTGACCGCCAACATGGGCGCCGAGGACCAGTCGATCGACCGCGACAACGGTCTACTGGACTACGCAAGAACGCGCGGCATCACCTTGCAGGCGTGGTCACCGTTCCAGAGCGGGACGCCGTCCGGCGTGTTCGTGGGCGACCGCGAGAACTACCCGGATCTGAACGTGGCACTGGACGAGATCGCCGACGTGTACGGGTCGACGCCGTCGGCGGTGGCAACGGCCTGGATCACCAGGCACCCGGCCGATATCCAGGTCGTGCTCGGTACCACCAGTCCTGATCGAGTCGTCGAAGCCGCCGGGGGTTCGGACCTACGCCTGACCAGGCAGGAGTGGTACCGCCTGTTCCGGACGGCGGGCCACACACTGCCCTGAACGACGCTCAGCTGCGTCATATCCGCCGTTACCTAATCGTTACCGACAAGCTATCGGTCCGTGATGATCAGGCCTCGATTCGGTGACGTTGCGCTGTCAGGATTGCCGCACGGCTTGCACTGGAACCTGTAGCCCTCGGGTTCCACCCCGTGCACGTCGGTCGTTAGGCCATCCGAACTGAGAGGTTCGCACCGTGACTGTCACCGACCACTTCGATTCTCGCCTCGCACGTGTCGGGCGCGGCAATGCTCATTACTTCATCGGCACCGAGCTCTACTCCCCTCGTCTGACTGTCGTTCGCGCGACGGGCGATCTCGACCATGGGTCTCGTGCCGATCTGGCGCGGGCGATCGATGAGGCCCTGCACGGCGAATCGGTTGTGCTGCTCGACTTGTCGGCAGTGACGTTCATGTATTCGGGGTCTGCGTGCGTGGTCCTCGACGCTGTCACCCGCAGCGCGGGCCGCCTCGAGGTCTTCGCTCCGACGCGGCCCGCGCGCATCGTTCTCGACGCACTGGGCGCGGTGACGATCGGGGCGGATCCGCGCGCCGCCTGACCGGTGGAGGTTTGCGGTCCGGCCGATTCGGCAAACCCGAGGAGGACAGCGACTCGGGACGGCACATGTGCCGCGAGTCGTCTCCACGGAATCGAAGCGGCTCGTTCGACTTGCCGCGTGGAGCATTTCACGCACACCGAGGCAAGGATCGACAATGTCCGACCAGTTCAGCAAATCCGACCCCACCACCGCGTTTCCGATGCCCGATCGGGCCGAACAGGGTCGTCTCGAGCACCCCGGACTGACCCGCGACATGGTCACCGCTCCCGATCACGGCGAGGATTCCTACCGTGGATCGGATCGCCTGCACGGCCGTAAAGCATTGATCACCGGCGGCGACTCGGGTATCGGCCGTGCCGTTGCACTGGCATTCGCGCGCGAGGGTGCCGACGTCGTCATCGCACACCTCGAATCCGAAGGTCCGGACGCGCAGACCACCGTCGACCTCATCGAGGGAGCGGGCCGCGCCGGTAGAGCCATCGCCTGTGATCTGACCGACGAGTCGCAGTGCGTGCGATTGGTCGACACCGCGTCCGAGGTTCTCGGCGGGCTCGACATCGTCGTCAACAACGCCGCGTTTCAGATGGCGCAGATGGGCGGCATCGCAGACATCACCACCGAGCAGTTCGACCGCGTACTCAAGACCAACTTGTACGCCCTCTTCTGGATCTCGAAACGCGCTGCCGAAATCATGGACGCGGGTTCCACCATCATCAACACCACCTCGATCCAGGCATCGAATCCCTCTCCCGAGTTGATGGACTACGCCACCACCAAGGCCGGAATCGTAGCGTTCACCAAGGGTCTCGCCGGCGATCTCGCCGAACGCGGAATTCGCGTCAATGCCGTTGCACCCGGGCCTATTTGGACGCCGCTGATCCCGGCCACGATGCCGGCGGAGAAGTACGAGAAGTTCGGCGAGACCGTCCCGCTGGGACGACCGGGTCAACCTGCAGAGCTGGCACCGGCTTATGTCTTCCTGGCATCGAACGAATCGAGCTACATCACCGGCGAGACCATCGCGGTCACCGGCGGCACGCCGTTCAACTGATCTTGTCGCCCTCTGCGGTGTCGCGCCACGCAAGTAGCACACCGTTTCCCTCGGGTCGTCGCCACGGTAGGAACAATGCGACGGCAAGCGCACATGCCACAGCGGCACCGACGGTCACGAACGACGCGAGCTGAAAGCCCTCCAGCGAGGCCGCTTTCATCGCGTGGATCAGGTCAGCCTTCTGCGTCGCGAAGATCGGGTCGGTGGGCGCTTTCCCGATTTCGATGACGCTGACGACCGTTTCGCGAGCGAACGCCTTTTGGTAAGGCTCCATTATCGCGTCGGGTATCGCGTCGATCTTCGGACTCACCTGTGAGGTGTAGATCGACGCGACGATCGATCCGAGCACGGCAACTCCGAGCGTTCCGCCGACCTCTCGGGTGGTGTCGTTCACCGCGGAGCCCGCACCTGCTTCGTCGAGCGTCACCGAGGACATGATCGACTCGGTGGCAGGGCCCTGCACGATCGCCAAGCCGAGGCCCATCAGCACCATCGAGACGAGAACCGGCCCCAGATAGGGCGTTTCGACCTCCACCTGACCTGCGATGAACATCCCGATGCTCATCACCATCAGCCCGAAAACGATCACCGCCGTGGTTCCGATGCGTTGCGCAATGATCGTCGCCAGCGGCGCACCGATGGCGATGGATACTGCGAAGGGCAGTGAGTGAACGCCGAACTGCAGTGGGGTCAACTCCATCACACCCTGGAAGTACTGGGTGATCATGAACAGGAAGCCGAACATACCGAAGTACGCCACGGCAATGGCCAAGGCGGGCAGTGAGAATCGCCGGTTCCGAAACAGGTTCAGGTCCAGTACCGGAGACGGTGTCCGCAGCTCCCACCACACGAACGCGACGATGGCTGCCGATCCTGCCAGGTAGGCTCCGATGCTCGTTGCAGACAGCCAACCGTTGTGTGGCGCTTCGATGATCGCCCAGACCAGCACGGTGATGCCGGCCAACGACAGCGCAATACCCAGGGGGTCGTACTTCCCGACGTGCTCTGCTCTGGACTCCGGTACGCAGGCCAGCGCGGCCACCAGAACGAGCAGTGCCACAGGAACATTGATCCAGAACACCGAGTGCCACGAGAAGTGCTCGAGCAGAAACCCACCGGCAGTCGGGCCGATTGCGATGGCAAAGCCCGCCATGGCAGTCCAGGCCGCGATGGCCAGCGCTCGCTCCTTGGCATCGGTGAAGATGTTGATGATCAGGGCAAGGGTCGCCGGAAACACTGCGGCCGCACACACTCCCATGGCCGCTCGCGCCGCGATCACCTGTCCCAGATCGGCGGCGACAGCGCCGCCGATCGACATCACAGCGATGCCCGCCAGCCCGAAAATCATGACCTTCTTGCGGCCGTAGCGATCGCCGAGGTGACCGAACGCCAACAGCAGTCCGGCGAACGTCAATGTGTATGCGTCGACGACCCACTGCAGGCCGCTCATATCGGCACGTAGCTGCAGTCCCATCGAGGGCAGCGCGACGTTGACGACGGTGTTGTCCAGCACGACGAGCAGCTCGGCTGCGCAGATCACGATCAGCGCGAGGCATCGCCGACGGAACTGCGGCAACTTCACTGGCTGACTGGAGGTGGTGGGTGACGACATCGGAATCCCTTCGACTATGACGGTCGGCATAGTTCCTGAAGGGAATTTAGATGTAACTGATAGTTATAGCAACATCGCCCGACTCTTTCTGGTCGACGTCAGCGGCCCGCCGAGGCCTCCAGAACCGCCTCGAGCAGCGCCGACAACTCCCCCTCGGTCCGATCCAGAGCCGTGGTCGAGCGCTGCGCCTTGGCCATGATCAGCGCACCTTCGATGGCCGCGATCGCAAAGGTCGCCAACGCGTACGACCGCTCGCGAGTCAATCCGCGCTGCCACAGGGACGCCGCGATCACGTCCTCCCAGGACGAGAAGGACTCACCCGCCGCGGCAACGGCCTGCGGCGCATGCAGCCCCTCGAGCGCGGCCGGCGCGACGGGACACCCCGCCACGAAATCCGTGGCCAGCAGTTCGCTGCGGAATCCCTCGAGAATGGCCCGTACGGTCGCCGACGGACCGGCCGACGCCAGGCCGGCCGAGATCATCGCGCTCATCTCGGCTCCCGCAGTACGCGTCGCCTCTTCCACCAGCTGAGGCTTGCCGCGGGGAAAGTGGTGATAGATCGAGCCGCGGGGAGCGCCCGCGTGATCGATGACGTCGGCCAGCGAGGTGGCGTCGACGCCGCGTCGACGAAACAGCTGGGCAGCGCTGCGCAGCATGTCGTCCCGAGCACTGCTTCGATTCGTCATCCGAACCCCTCCCACGGACGCCACAATGATTGACGTGACGTCTCGTTACACCTACAGTCGTTCTGTAGCTATGTTGTCCATCATAGCTGGAGCCGCAGTCCCGGAACCGGAGCAACGCATGTCCCCTGACACCGACGTGATCGACCTGAGCAGCCCGCTCACCCTCGCCTGCGGGCAGATCCTGCCGAATCGTGTGATGAAGGCAGCGCTCAGCGAAGGACTGTCCACCGCCGAGCACGGCCCGGACTCCCGCCTCGAAACGCTGTACCGCCAGTGGGGCGCGGGCGGCTACGGCCTGGTGGTGACCGGCAACGTGATGGTCGATCGGTCCCATCTCGGCGAACCGGGCAATGTCGTCATCGAGGACGACCGAGACCGTGAAGCGCTTGCCCGTTGGGCGAAAGCGACGTCCGACGGCGGTGCCCCCATCTGGATGCAACTCAATCACCCTGGCCGGCAGGCCAATCCGATCGTCACCCGCACCAAGCCCGTTGCACCGTCCGCCATCGCCCCCAACATTCCGGGCATCCCGGCACCTCGCGCGTTGAGCGAGAACGAGATTCACGACATCATCGGCCGATTCGCCACTGCGGCGGCCGTGGCCGAGACGGCCGGTTTCGACGGCGTCCAGATCCACGGCGCGCACGGCTACCTGGTTTCGCAGTTCCTCTCCCCTCTGTCGAACAGGCGCGACGACGCCTGGGGCGGCGACCTCGACGGACGCATGCGGTTCGTGATCGAAGTCGTCCGCGCAATCAGAGCGGCGGTGTCGCCGAGTTTCGCGGTGGGAATCAAGCTGAACTCGGCGGACTTCCAACGCGGCGGGTTCAGCGAGGAAGAATCACGCATCACCGTCGAGCATCTCGTTCGGGAATCGATAGATCTGATCGAAATCAGCGGTGGCAGTTACGAATCACCCGCGATGATGGGCACCGCGAGCACCCGCGATCGGGAGGCGTACTTCCTGGAGTACGCGCGGACCGTGCGCGACGCGGCCGGAACAGTGCCATTGGCGGTCACCGGCGGCTTCCGTACCCGCTCGGTCATGAGCACGGCAGTGCAATCGGGTGAGTGCGACATGGTCGGTCTCGGCCGTCCGACTGCCCTCGCCCCGGCCGTCGCGACATCACTGGTCGACGGCACAGTGGATCGAGTCGAATCGCCGCGCGTGGCTCTGCGCGTCCCGTCGAAGTCGAGCGCGTTCAAGCAGATCAACGGCGCTCTCGATCTGCAGTGGCACACCGACCAGTTGCAGCTCATCGGCGCTGGGCGGCAGCCGAATTCGAGCCGCCCGGCGTGGAAGACTGCGGCCACGATGCTGCAGCGCAACGGCTGGGACGCGTTCCGTAATCGTCGAGGCTCCGCTCGGGTGGACACCTCTGCTGCCGTGACGAAGTTTCGCCGCGAGCGCTTGATCGGAAAGTATGTCGCCAATCCCATCGTGAACGGATTGACGTCGCTGGGAGTGACGACCTCCCTGGTGACCGACCTCGAGACCATAGGACGCAAGACCGGGCTCGCCCGTCGCGTGCCGGTGTCGGCGGCATTCGACGATTCCGGTGCGTGGCTGGTGTCGCAGCACGGCACCAGGTCCGGTTGGGGCGCAAACATCACAGACGAGCCCAGAATCCGAATTCGCGTGGGCAACCGATGGCGCACTGGCACAGCCACATTCGTTCCCGATGACGATGTCGTCGTCAGAGCGCGGTCGTTCTCCGGCAATCCCGTCCTCGGACGCATCATCGGAGCCGGCTTCCGAGCGCTCCAGACCGATCCGATCTCGGTCCGCATCGAGTTCGACGACTGACCGGTTCTTCACTTCCGACTTAGGTTTGCTTTACTTAACTAGTGAAGACTCTCCCCCTCGCGCCCGTAACCGTTGCCGCATTTGTTGCCGTATCGCTGATCACGTCGTGCAGTTCCGCTGCCGAACCGGCGGACGACGCGGCAGGCCGACCGGTCGCCACACAGTTCGGGACGATCGTGGTGCCGGAACGGATCGACTCGGTGGTCGTTATCGACGGCCGACGCGATCTCGACATCGCGCTGGCCTTCGACCTACCCATAGTCGGGATGCCGGTGGAAACCGAGGCTCCGCCGGAGATGGCCGGGCCGCTGACCGAACCGACTCGGATGTTGCTCGCCGACGGCGTGCCGGAGCTGTATCCCCGCAACACGGTCGACCTCGAGGCGGTCGCGCGAGTCGCGCCGGATCTGATCATCGGGCGCGACGAAGTGGTCGAGGAGATATACGGCCAGCTCAGCGACATCGCACCGGTGCTGCCGGTGGGGTCCACCGGCAGCGGTGTCAGCTGGCAACAGGACGTGACCACGGTAGGTGATGCACTGAACCTGCAGGACCGAGCGGCAACGATCGTGGCCGAGTACGACTCTCGCGTCGACGAGCTCATCGTGCGGCATGCCGACGCGATCGCGAACACCGCGGTCCTGCCGATCAGTACGTCCGAGGAAGGTGGAATTTCGGTGGGCAGGCAACGAGTGCCGTCCATCGTGCTCGGAGACGTGGGAGCCCGGTTCGCCTCCGCTTGGAACGACGCCGATCCCGAAATCGAGTACGGCCCCGAGAATGTCACTGCCGCATCCGACGCGGTGGCCATGATTGCCGCCATCACGTCCGAGCAGGATCTGCAGGCGATGAACGCCAACCCGCTCTGGACCGGATTGCCGGCGGTGCGCACCGACCGCATCGTCCGGACCGACAAGTTCACCAACGACGGCGGCCCGCTGACCGCGCTGTGGACCCTCGGCCTGGTGGACAAGCTCTACGCCCCGAGCTGACCGAGATGCATAATCGGTCGATGGCACCTACCCCCACAGGAACGTTGCGCAGCACCGACACAGGCGTCGCTCTCGAGCTGACCAGAACCATCTCGGCTCCGCGTGAGGACGTGTGGGCACGCCTCACCGAATCGTCCTGGACGGCACAGTGGTTCGGTCCGTGGGAGCGGATCTCGCACAACACCATTCGCGTCACGATGGCATTCGAGGAGGACGCGCCGGCATCGGACATGATCATCGACGCGTGTGAGCCGCCGGGCCTTCTGGCAGTGCGGATGACCGGCGAAGTCGAATGGCCACTCGAGGTCCGTCTGACCGAGACAGGCCCTGCGACCGTTCTCGTGCTCGTACACAGCTGCACGAGCACGGACGGCCTGGGCGACATCGGACCGGGGTGGGAGTACTACCTCGACATGTTCGTCGCCGCCGGAAACGGCGACCCGCACCCGAGTTTCGACGATTACTACCCATCACAGCAGGAGTACTACTCGTCTCTTCGCCCGCGGTGAATCAGTGCTTGCGTAACGCGTCGATCAGCTCTTCCTTGTTCAGCTTGGAATAGCCCTCGAGACCCAATTCCTTGGCTCGCTCGGTCAATTCGTCGACCGTCCAGTCCTCGTAGGATCCGGATTCTCCACCCTTCCTACCGATCTGATCTCGCCCTTTCTTCGCGGCGGCGTTCGAGATGCGGGCGGCCTTCTCCTTCGAGTTGCCCTCCTCGCGGAGCTTGTCGTACAGGCCCTGGTCCTTCAGCTGTGGTTGGTCTTCGGCTTCGCTCTTCTTCGCCGGCATCGGAACTTCCTTTCACTGGGTCGTGTCGAAGCGCTACCCGGTCTGCACGGCGACAAACCTCGCTCGACGTCGCGGATCGGGTGTGTGTTTCGAGTTCCATCGGGTAAGCGATCGGGATGCATTCGGATCGACCGCAATCGGTAAACCGAGACACCACCGGCAACGACGACACCACCGACGCAGACGACGCGCCGCTCTCGGTGGGGGTGGTCAGCGACGACGGCTTCGCGACGACGGTGGCGTCTGCCATTGTCGCCAAGTTGCCCGATCACGCGAGGATCGACGGGCAGCGGCGAGAGATCCGCGTGTCCCGAGCATCGGTGCCGCTCCCGCCCACCGCGACCGGAGCGGCCCCGCTGGGACAGTGGCTCGCGTCGGTGAAGGCCGACGCCGACTACGACATCGTGTTGTGCGTGTCGGAGGTTCCTCGCCGTCTCGGGTCGCGTCCGGTGATCGCCGAGACCCGTGACGGTACGACCGGCGCGCTGTACGTGCCCTCCTTCGGAACGCTGGCGGTTCGACGACGTGCTGTCTCGGCTGCACTGGCCGTGTTGCACGAGTTGATCGAAGCCGACGATTCGTCTCGACCACCGCGGAGGTACTTCGAGTCTCGCTGGGCTTCCAGCGACTCCGAGGAGGGCGACGAGGTGCTGCTGACGTCGAGCATCTTCGGTCGAATCAGGTTGGTGTCGGGGATGATTCGATGCAATCGTCCGTGGCGATTGGTTCCGACGTTGTCGGGCGCACTCGCTGCCGCGAGCGCGGCGTCCGCCTTCGGCGTGTTCTATGCCAGCATCTGGCAGATGGCAGCGTCGATGAGCCTCGGCCGACTGGCCATGATCGGGCTCACCGCAGTGATCGCCATGACCGTCTGGGTCATCTTTCCCAACGGCCTGTGGGAGAGGCGATCGTTCCGAAGTTCCACGATCGACCGCTGGATGTACAACGCAGCCACCGTGGGAACCGTTCTGACCGGCGCTCTCTGTATGTACGCGCTGTTGTTCGCCGTGGTGCTGGGCTCGGCGGCAGTCGTGATCTCACCGGAATTCCTGGCAATGCAGATCGGTCGTACCGCGACTCTGGGCGACTACTTTTCCCTCGCGTGGCTCGCTGCGTCGCTGGGCACGGTGGCCGGTGCAGTCGGCTCGTCGGTGGCAGATCGCGAGGACATTCTCGGTGCCACCTACGGTCATCGCGAGTTGATTCGTCGTCGGTCGGCCACCTCCTCGTCCTGAAAATCGCCACGTGGTTCGCGTTGTGAGCTAGAACAAGAAAAACTGGGTACGTTCGGGATATGCCATATCTGGATCGCGTTGCGGACGTGTTCGTGCTGAACCTCGGGACTCGGGGCGTCGAAGACAGCGAAAATCGCATGAGCCCCGATTGGGTTGCCGAGATCAATGCACTGCTCGACGAGGTGGAGTCCTCCTCCGGCCCGGCTGCCCTGGTCACGACGGCAACCGGCAAGTTCTTCTCCACCGGCGTGGATCTGTCGTGGGGTGCCGACAACCTCGATCAGATCAATCGGTTCATCGGCACCGTGCAGGAGATGCTGGTGCGCTTCCTGACGTTCCCGATGCAGACCGTCGCCGCCATGCAGGGTCACACCTACGGCGGTGCCGCGTTCTTCGTGATGGCACACGACCACCGCATCATGCGTTCCGATCGCGGCTTCCTGTGCTTTCCCGGCGTCAACATCGGTGCGACCTACAGCCCCGGAACCGTCGACATGGTGCGAGCGAGGTTGGCCCCGCACGCCTTTCACGAGGCGCTCACCACCGGACGTCGCTACGGCGGTGGCGACGCCATGGCGCTCGGTCTGGTCGACGCCGTCTCGACGCAGGAGCGTGTGCGCGACGACGCCATCGCCCGCGCAGCCGCGTTGGCCGGCACCCGCGGTGAGGTACTGGGCGAGATCAAACGCACCATGTACGCCGGTGAAGTCCGTTCCCTGCTGACGCCTGTCGCAGGCGTCGACGAAATGGAATGGGTCTCGAACTAGGCGGAGTTGTCAGTGCACCACCAGAACCGGGCATTCGGAGTGATGCACCAAGTTCTGGCTCACTGATCCCAATATCGCTGCGGTGAAACGATTTCGGCCGCGGCTTCCCACTACCAACACCTGGGACGTCGCGGAGATCGACCGAAGTTCGTGTGCCGCCGAGGCACCGACGGACACCGCCCGAACCGGCACCGTCGGATACTTGTCCCGGTAGGTGTCGACGTTGGCCTGCAACCACTTTCGTTCTGCCTCACGAAGGTGCTGCCAGTCGACCGAGGGGCCGTAGTCAAGTTGATCGGTTTCGTGCACGGCACCCACGTGGACGGCGAGCAGTTCCGCACCCAGGATGCTCGCCATCTCGAACGCTGCCGACAGTGCGCGCTTCGATGGCTCCGATCCATCGACCCCCACCGCGACAGGGGCCGGCTCGGCTCCGGAGTCGTCGCGACGCTCGTGCCATACCAGCACCGGGCAGGTCGCGGCGTTGACGATTGCCGTCGTCGAGTACCCGAAGACGATGTCGCGCAACGGCCCCGACTCGCACGCGCCCACGACGAGCATCGCCGCGTCCGCGGAGAGTGCCTTCGCCATACGTGCAGCCGGCAGTTCGGACACCTCCGATTCCACCGTCACCTGGGGATCGACTCCGTGCACGACGTCGACGGCGCGGGCGAGTACGCCTTCACCCTCTTGCCGCAGCCGCGTCGGGAAGTCGGTGGTGTTCAGCTCGGCGGCGACGGCCGCACTCCACTCGTCCTTCGGTGCACCGTGGACGAGGTGCACCGATGTCGATGCCGCCCGGGCGAAATGCGCCGCCCATTCGGCCACCCCCTTGTCCGTGGGCGAGCCGTCGACCACGACCGCGAGCGGTCCGTCGAATGTGGTTGCCGCGATCGTGTGGTCCATCGTTCCTCCGTTGGCCGAAGACGGTTTCTACGTCGTCTCCCACGATCGCTGCCCTGGCGACGCGCCACTAGGGCATTTGGCCACCGGTGTGACGGGTATTTCGGGTCGAGGCCGCTACGCCCCGGCAACCAGGGGCGCCACTTCGGTGCCGAGTAGCTCGATGCCGCGCAGAAGGTCGCTGTGTGCCAGCCGCGGATTGGTCATCTGCAACGACAGTCGATCCACTCCGCCCAGTTGTTCGCTCACTCGCTGAATCTTGTCGGCCACCGTCTTCGGATCTCCCATGAAGAACGCACCGTTGGGACCGGCGGTGGCGTCGAACTGCTGCCGACTGGGCCGCGCGAATCCGCGCTCCCGAGAGATCTTGGTGAACATCTCGTTCCAGCCGGGGTAGATGGTGTCTGCTGCGGCCGTCGTGGTCTCGGCAACGAAGCCGAACACGTGCAGGCCCACCTTCAGCTGCTCCGGCGGATGGCCCGCCTGCGCTCCGGCGCGACGGTAGAGGTCGACGAGCGGGGCGAACTGTCGTGGTTCTCCGCCGATGATGGCGATCATCAGTGGGAGCCCCAGAAGCCCTGCGCGAGCGAAGGACTCGGGCGTCCCACCGACCCCGACCCAGATCGGCAGCGGATCCTGCAGCGGACGTGGGTAGATGCCCTGACGGTTCAGCGCCGGGCGGTGCCGACCGGACCAGGTCACCTCGACGTTGTCACGGATCTGCAGCAGGAGGTCGAGCTTCTCGGCGAACAGCGAGTCGTAATCGGCCAGGTCGAGACCGAACAGCGGGAACGACTCGGTGAAGGATCCGCGTCCCACGACGAGATCGATCCGGCCCTTGGAGATCAGATCGAGGGTGGCGAACTCCTGGAAGACCCGGACCGGATCGTCGGCGCTGAGCACTTTGACTGCGCTGCCGAGCCGAATGTTCTCGGTCCGCGCGGCTGCTGCAGCGAGAATGATCGACGGAGCCGAGTCGTAGTACTCGCTGCGGTGGTGCTCGCCGATACCGAACGAGTAGAGCCCGACCTGATCTGCGAGGGCGATCTCTTCCAGTAGGTGACCCATTCGCTCCTCGGGAGCGATCACCCGACCGTCGGTCGGGTCGGTCACGGAAGAGACGAAACTGTCTACGCCCAGATGCATGGTGGGACCTTTCGATTCGGGATGGTCGACTCCAACAGCATCGGTGAAGATTCAATTATTCCGATGGGTGTCGAGTTGGCAGCTACTCGCCCCATCGTTTCAGCTCGTCCGCCGCGTAGTACATCTGCTGTGATGCGCCGAAACGAACGAGCAACTGCTGCTTGTCCTCGTAGAACCAGACCACGGTTCCGTACATACCTGCCATGGGCCCACTCAGCGGTGTGACTCCGTCGCCCACCTCGAATCCATACATACGGGCACCGTACCGATCGAGGGTGCCGAAATCGGACACCCAGCGTTCGGCTTATCGGCGTCCGCGTTTGCGTGCGCGACGCTCGTCGAGCTTCCGCTTGCCGTAGCCCCACGTGACGCGGCCCAGACCCTCGAAGAGTCGGCTGGAGAGACTTCTGCGGCCACTCATACGGCGGCCCCGTTTCCGATGACGGTCATTCTCGGTCCCTTTCTCTGAGGCAGTAGAACCCTGCGACTGGCCGGTGAAGTGATCCGGCACGATCGATAAGTCGAATCGGAACGGAGCAACCACACATCGGACCCGCGTGATCTACATCACGTACGACGTCTCGATCGTCGAGCTACGCCCGTGTGACAAGTCGATCCATCCACCCGATCAGCTCGGGGTAGGCAGCGACGTTCGCGGCCGTGTGGTCGACTGCGGACACCCAACCGGTTCCGAAGTCGAACTCCCGGACGGTGATGTCGGTGGCGCCTGCGGCACGCCAACGCTGCACCAGGATTCGGCTCTGCTCGATCTCGACGGAGGTGTCGTGGACGCCGTGCACGATCATCACGGGTGCGACGGGCGCAGTGAACCCGATGGTGTTCTCCTGCGTCATCGGACCCAGCACGGGCCCGGTCATGAGCGTTCCGAGGGAAGAGCCGTCAGCAGTGAGGTCCTCGGATCGCGACGGTCCGTAGGTGAGAGCGTCGACCGTGCAGAAATCCTGTGCCGCATCGAGCGCTGCCCGTCCTCGATCGTTGAACAGAGCCCGAATCTGTTCGGCCCGGTCGGGGTTAGCGCCGATCAGACCGCCGATCGTGTACAGCATCGTCGCGGCGGACTCGGAGCCGTCCTGGCCCACGACGCGCAGCACAGGATCGGTAGGTGCGGCACCGACGAATGCACCGACCACGGACACATCGGGCGCGTAGGTGGACGCGAGTTCCGCAGCAGCGGCCGACGCGACGCCGCCCGCCGAGTATCCGTAGAGCACGACAGGCGCGTCGGTCTCCCCTGCCGCAGCCCGTGCCGAGTCCAGCACGGCGCGGGCACTGGCGACCCGACCCAGAAACTCGTATTCGCCGGGGGTTCCCAGCCCTTGATAGTCCGTCGTGACCACCTGGTACCCCTGCGCCAGTAGTGGCAGCAGTGCCGGCATCGTGGTTGTCAGTCCCAGCTCCGACGAGCCCGAGCAACGATCGGCAACCCCGTAACTGCCTGGCGCATAAGCGATCACGGGCCGGGGCCCGGGACCGGACCACGCACGCGTCGGCGTGACCAGCAGCCCCGACACAGCCACCGCACGATCGCGGGGATCGGCCGACCGGTACAGAATGCGCTCGGTGTGCGATCCCAGAACGTCCAGCTGTGGCACGGATTCTCGGCGCAGGATGAACCCGGGTGCGTATGCCTCCAGGCCTACGACGGGCTCACTGTAGAAATCGGCACCGCCGGGAGCCGCCGAGGCGGGTGCGGTCGAGAGAGCGAGGCACCCGACAAGAACGGACAGGGCGAGGGTGACGAAAGGCAGTCTCATGTCGCGAGCCAGTATGCGGTCCGAAGTGCGGGTCCGCATTCTGTATTCGCGGATTTGCGACACCCACGTCTTGGTCGGTGATGCACCACAAAAAATGCCCTTGCCAGCGTTTCCACTGGCAAGGGCATTCGTTGTGCGCCATCAGGGATTCGAACCCCGGACCCGCTGATTAAGAGTCAGCTGCTCTAACCAACTGAGCTAATGGCGCCGATCCGCACCGCGTGTTCTCTGCGGTGCGGGAGAAACATTAACAGCAGATGCCGCCAGATGTGAAATCGGCTGGTCGGAGCACCTGTCGCGTCAGTTGAAGATCCTGCGAACCACGAGAACTGCCACCACTGCGCCCACTCCGAGGAGGGTGAACTTCACTGCCGGCTCGTTGAGCTTGGCCACCACGGACTGCTTGGTGTTGGCGACGATGTTCTTGGGGCTGGCACGGACGCTCAGCTCGTCCAGGGTGCTGGCGAGCTGATTGCGAGCGGCCTCGATCTCGCGCTCGATTCGGTCGGTGTCCTTGGCCACGTGTCCTCCAACTTGTTGCAAATAGTCTCGGTCGCAGTCGAGCCTAGAGCACGGCGATATTTCGATACTCTCGTGCGGTGACCGAATACAGCAAGCTCGAGCCGGGCGACACCGCTCCGGCGTTCACCCTGCCCGATGCCGACGGCAACGACGTCTCTCTCGCCGACTACGCAGGCAAGAAGGTGATCGTGTACTTCTACCCCGCCGCGAGCACCCCGGGCTGCACCAAGCAGGCCTGCGACTTCCGCGACAGTCTCGCCGAGCTCAACGGTGAAGGCCTCGAAGTCATCGGTATCTCCCCCGACAAGCCGGCCAAGCTCGCCAAGTTCCGCGACAAGGAAGAGCTGACGTTCCCGCTGCTCTCCGACGAGGAGAAGACGACCCTGCAGGCGTGGGGCGCGTTCGGGGAGAAGAAGAACTACGGCAAGGTCTACGAGGGCGTCATTCGCTCCACGTTCCTCGTCGACGAGGAAGGCAAGATCGAGGTGGCGCAGTACAACGTCTGCGCCACCGGCCACGTCGCCAAGCTCCGCCGCGATCTAGCTGTCTGACCCTGCGAGCCGCTGCAGGAACAACGCCTCGGCGACGGCCATCTTCTCGATTTCCGTCGGGTCCACGCTCTCGTTGGGAGCGTGGATCCGGCACCGAGGCTCCTCGACGCCCATCAGCACGATCTCGGCGTCCGGCAGCACCTGAGCCAACGCGTTGCACAGCGGAATCGAACCGCCCTGACCTGCCGTTCCCATGGGATGCCCGAAGGCCTCCTCCAACGCTTCGGACAGCGCCGCGTAACCCGGCCCATCGGTTCTGGCCCGAAACGGCGACCCGATGGCCTCACACTCGACGGTGACCCGCGCATTCCAGGGCGTACGCGCCTCCAGATGAGCCACCAACGCATCCTGAGCCCGCTGCGGATCCATCCCGGGCGGCACCCGCAAATTGAGCCGTGCCGACGCACGAGGCGAGATCGCCGCAGCCGACCCCACGACCGGCGGGCAGTCGATCCCCAGGATCGTCAGAGCGGGCCGCGCCCACACCGCCTCGGCCACCGAACCCGAACCCGCCAGCCCGACGCCATCGAGCACGCCGGCATCGGCACGGAACTGCTCGGCGTCGTACTCGACCCCGTCCCAGGTCTGCGTTCCGTCGAGTCCGTCGACCACGGTGTCGCCGTGCTCGTTGCGCAACGTCGAGAGCACCTGCACCAGTGCGGCGAGCGCATCGGGTGCTGGCCCGCCGTACATGCCCGAGTGCACCTCTCCGGCAAGGGTTTCCACATGCACCACCACGTTGGCGATACCGCGGAGCGTGGTGGTGACCGTCGGCCAGCCCACCTGTGCGTTGCCGGTATCGGCGATGACCACCATGTCTGCCGAGAACAGTTCGGGGCGCTGTTCCACGAGCGCTTCCAACCCGCCGGTGCCCATCTCTTCCGAACCCTCGCAGACGATCCGCACGCCGACCTCGAGCGACTCCCCCAGCGCCCGTAGCGCCAGCAGATGCATGATCACGTTGCCCTTGCAGTCGGCCGAACCCCGTCCGTACCAACGACCGTCCCGCTCGGTCAGCTCGAAAGGCTCACTGTCCCAGAGCCTTCCGTCACCCGGAGGTTGAACGTCGTAGTGCGAGTAAAGCAGAACGGTCGGTGCTCCTGCCCGAGCCGGCCGTGAACCGACGACGGCCAGTGAGCCGTCGATCGTCTCGATCAGCTGCACGTCCGGAATGCCAGCGTCGACGAAGGCCCGTTGCACCCACTGCGCCGCACCGGTGCATTCCTCGACCGGAAACTGCCGTGGATCGTGCACCGAGGTGAAGCGGACCAACTCTGCCAACTCGGATTTCGCTCGGGGCATCTGCGATGCGATCGCAGATCGAACGTCGACGGGGCGCGCATCGGCGGGCATGAATCCTCCAAACGAGAAAATGACAGACGGGCCGTAGCCAGTCTGTCATCACTCGCCACAGGAACGATTCAGCGTCAGCGGCCGGAGAACTCCTGATGAATCCACTCACCGGTCTGCTGCCAGTGCCGATCCCACGCTTCCTGCTCGAGCTGTTCGGGCGACTTGCCCGGCTCCGGAACGGGAACAGGAACGGTGAACTGCGGAGGGGCCACCTCGGTCGGCGACGGCAGAGGTCCCGGCTGCGGGGCCGCCACAGCCTGACGTGGCGGATCCTGCGTCGCCCACGTCCGAGATGTCGGTGCAGGCTCGACAACTGTCGATGGGTCCACCGCCGGGGGAATCGTCTCGGGCGGCGGCGCAATCGCCGGCACCGGCGCAACCACGACCGCACCCGGATCGGACGTCGTCGGATCCACCTGCCTGGTTGCCCCCGCCAGATCCGCACCGGCATCGCGTCGATCGACTACCTGCTCGGCGGTCGTCTCGGATTCACCCGGCAACGTCGCAGCGACCGCGACACCAGCGGAGAGCACACCGGCCAGCAGCACTGCGGCGAACACGAGTTTGCGCCCTGAGCCTCCCGACCGGGCCGGCTTCGCGTCGACAACCGACAGCACTGCGGGTGCAGGCAGCGGCGCTGCCGCCCTGTCCTTCACCACCGCGGGGGACGCCTCGGGCCCGGACTCGGCAATCTCGGCGTCGGCTTGGTCGGACTCATCGGCTGCTACGACCTCGGAATCGGCGGCCTCGTCCGGCTCCGAGTTCTCGGTCGCCGCCTGCGTAGCGGCAACCACAGCCGGCTCGTCCCGATATGCCAGCAGCGCAGCTCCTCGGGCTGCGACCTGATCCGCGTCACCGACGCGCACCACGGGGACACCGAGTCCGAGCGACAGGATGTCGACCAGGTCTCGATTACTCGAAGAATCACCGAAGAGGGCCACGAACTCGGGCTTCTTGCCGGACTGATCCACCACTTCCCACGCCAGTGGGATGGTGCTGCCGATGCGCTCGGGCGACATCGAGTCCAGCGTCGCAGTCTTCACCGGGGTGATCGAGGCATCTGCGGCATCGGCGAGCGAGATGGAGACGCCCGCGTCGCCCATGTAGTACAGCAGGACAGTCTTCGCGTCGGCGAAGTCCTTCGACGTGGCGAGCCAGCCGAGGAACGATTCGGATGCGGACGACAGGACTGCGGGATCGTCGCCGAGAGCGGCTGCGAAGTCGGCGCGCTCGCCCTCGGTTCGGTACACCACACCCACTGCGTCCACGCTTGCATGAAGCTCTGCCGCCTCGGCGAGCATCGTCTCGATCGCTGTTGTCAGAACCGAGGCCGCATCGGGATCGAGCGGGGTAGTCCGATCGGCGAGTATCTCGCCGGACGTCGGCTCGACAAGAATTGTCTGCATCGAGCCAGATTCGATCGCTATACCGATAGTTGCCATGGCAGTCTCCCTGTGCTCAGGGTGGAGGCACCCGACCATGAACGTCATCCAGCGGATCCGAACGACGATCACCCTGCACGGAATTTGATTCTGTTACCTGAACCATACCTGTTGACGGTTAAATTGGTCCGAATCGGTCTTGGAGTTTGTCACAGTATGAGGAACCAGCAGTTGTCGTCGCCCCCAGGTTTCCTCGATACCTCCAGCTGAAACACGCGTGTCCGACCCAGAACCGAAACCGGTGGGAGTGACCTACCGGACCGTTGTGGATAACGAGCACCCGCGCCGGATAGCCTGACCGGGTGGAATCCTCTGCTCGTGCCCAGTCCTCGCGCCGTCTCGACGCCGCGCTCGAGTCGACGGCACAGACACAGGAACTGATGCCACGACGACGACCCACCCAGGAACGCAGCCAACGGAAGTTCGACGCACTGCTGCAGGCCTCACGCGAGTTGCTCAGCGATGTGGGATTCGAGTCGTTCACCTGCGAGGAAGTCGCGTCACGCGCCGAACTCCCGATCGGCACGCTGTACCAGTTCTTCGCCAACAAGTACGTCATCGTCTGCGAGCTCAACCGCCAGGACCTCGTGGGGGTCCAACAGGAACTCGCCGAGTTCGACGGCGAAGTCCCGTCCCTGGACTGGGTGCGGTTCCTGAACAACTTCGTCGACCACATGGCCGGCATGTGGATGACCGATCCGTCGCGACGCGAAGTGTGGCTCGCCATGCAATCGACACCGTCGACGCGCGCAACCGGGGTGATTCACGAGCGGGAGTTCGCCGAGCAGGTCTCGCGCATGCTCGGACCGCTCACTCCGCGCACGCCTCGGCATCGCCGCAACCTCATGGCTCAGGTGTTGGTGCACATCGTCTACTCGATGCTGAACTTCTCCGTGCAGGACGGCCAGAGCCACGAGGACGCCGTCGCCGAGCTCAAACGCATCATGATGGCGTATCTGCTCGTCGCCGAGAAGGAGAGCAGGCGTTCCGGCGGCTCGACGAACGAGAGCGAACCAGCCTGAGCAACCCGAGCCCGCGCAGACGAAAGGCCCGCCCGATCACGTGGATCGGACGGGCCTGACTCGTTCTCGGAGCGAATTCACTCCTCCAGAATCGCCACCGCGGCGGCGATGTCGCCGTCATGTGTCAGCGACAGATGAATCTTCACCGTCGGCAGGAACTCCTGTGCCATCCCGTGCAACTTGATGGACGGCCGACCCCACGCATCATTGACGACCTCGATCAACGGATACGGGTTGTCACCGATCTGCGGCGGGCGCGCGAATCGCGATGTCGCCCAGGCCTTCAGCACCGCTTCCTTGGCGGCCCACCGAGCCGCGTAGTGGCGGGTCGGGTCGGAACTCTTCGTTGCGGCATGACGCCGCTCGCCCGCGGTGAAGCTGTCGCGGATCATCGTCGTGCCGACCTTCTCCATCTGCTCGGCGAAGTCGGACACCGTCACCAGGTCGAAACCCACTCCCAGGATCGCCATCAGATGGCACCCGGCAGACCGGAGGAGTAGACATCGTCCGCGCCGAGGCGAGCGGACTCGTTGAGCAACACGTTTGCCTCCAGTTCGCGTGACGCCTTGGCCGGCGTCCCGTCATGTCCGAGCCGTCGATCGTCCGGCCGCTCGTAGAGGGAGTCTCCTCCCACCATCGCGGAGATCAGCCTGCGCTGACCGGCGATGCGGCGCTCGTTCGCCTTCGCGATGTACTGCGCACGTCGGTCCGCCGGAACGGCCTCGAGGAACGCCTGCGGGTGCACCAGAGCGATGAGTCCGGACACGTGGCCGAATCCGAGCGAGGTGAGCAGACCTGCCTTGAGCGGCACCGAGTCACCGAAGCGCAACGGCTCCCGTGCCCACACCAGATGCTCGAACGCGGTCATCTTGTCGTCGACGCAGTCGAGGCTGCGGTTCGGCGGGATGACGCCGTTGGCCAGCACCTGGCACAGGCCGATCAGCTGCCAGGCAGCCGCTCCACCCTTCGAGTGTCCGGTGAGGCTCTTCTGCGAGACGACGAACAGCGGAGCGCCGTCCGAACGGCCGATGGCCTTGGCGAGGCGGGTGTGCAGTTCCGCCTCGTTCGGGTCGTTCGCTGCGGTGGAGGTGTCGTGCTTGGAGATCACGGCCACGTCGTCTGCACTGACGCCCAGGGCGTTCAGCGAGAGCGCGAGCGCCGAATCCTTGCCTCCGCGACCGGCACTGAGCGCGCCGAGTCCCGGAGCCGGGATGGACGTGTGCACTCCGTCGCCGTACGACTGTGCGTAGGCCACCACTCCGAGGACCGGCAGGCCCATCTCGAGTGCCAGGTCTCCGCGAGCGAGCAGAATCGTTCCGCCGCCGTGGGATTCGACGAATCCACCGCGCCTGCGGTCGTTGGCCCGCGAGAACCGTCGATCGCTGATGCCCTTGGCGGTCATCGCTGCCGAGTCCGCGGTGGCCGACATGTCGCCGAAGCCGATGATGCCCTCGGTGCTCAGGTCGTCGAAGCCGCCGGCGACCACGAGCTGCGCCTTGCCCAGCTTGATCTTGTCGACGCCTTCTTCGACGGAGACGGCCGCGGTGGCACAGGCGGCGACGGGGTGAACCATCGCGCCGTAGCTACCGATGTACGACTGGACCACATGCGCGGCAACGACGTTCGGCAGAGCCTCCTGCAGGATGTCGTTCGCACGAGCATCACCGAGCAGGGTGTCGATGTACAGCGAGCGCATGGACTCCATGCCGCCCATGCCGGTGCCCTGGGTGTTGGCCACCAGCGTGGGGTGCACCCAGCGCATCAGTTCCGACGGGTTGAAGCCCGAGGAGATGAACGCGTCGACCGTGGTGACGATGTTCCACAGTGCGACACGGTCGACCGAGCTGGCCATGTCGGGCGAGATGCCCCACTTGGTGGGATCGAATCCGGTCGGAATCTGTCCACCCACGGTGCGAGTGAGCTTCATCTTGCGCGGAACGCGAATCTCGGTGCCCGCCTTGCGGGTGACCTGCCAGTCGCTCGAATCCGGGACCGGCGTGATCAGCGTGTGCTCGGGGTCCGCTGCGGCGAAGGACCGGGCATCGATCTCGGTTCCGACCACGAACGTCAGGTCGTTGTCGAGGAAGATCGAGGTCATCAGCGGCGCGGTGTTGCCGACCATCGCGCCGTCGTCGCCGTAGGTCCGGATACCGCACTTCTCGACCACGATGTCGTGGTACTTGTCGGCGATGTCCTCCTCGGGCACGAGGTCACCGGACTCGATGTCGTACCAACCCGGCTTGGGATCGTTCTCCCAAGCAATCAGGCCGGTGTTCCATGCGAGTTCGAGAACGCCTGCGGCAGAAAGCTGCTCGTCGACCTCCATCTCGAAGCGGGTACGCGCCGAACCGTACGGTCCGAGCTCACCTGCACCGACGATGACGACCAGATCCTTCGGGTCGACGTCCAGTGTCGGCCAGGCCGGAGCCGTGGTCGACGTCGACAGCCGCGGCGGTGCGGGCAGCGCCGCGATGACCGAGTTGTCCTCTGCCTCTTCGGTCTTCTCGGCAGCGGCCGCAGCTGCATCCCGAGCGAGCTCGACGAGGTTGAGCTTGGTGTTGGCCAAGCCGCCCGTGAGATCGACGACGATCGGCTCCTGCGCAGCCTGACGGCGAGCGGTAGGTGTGCACAGTTCGAGCAGTTCGGTCGCCATCTCGTCGGTGGACCAGGTGCGAACGCCTTCGGCCTCGACGGCCTCGACGATGGGATCGTTGCCACCCATCAGGCCGGTGCCGCGCACCCACCCGATGTGAGCGTGGGCGATGGACACCCGCTCGGCCCAGTTCTTCTCCGAGCCCCACTTGGCGACGACTGCGTCGAGTGCGGCCTTCGATTCGCCGTAGGCACCGTCGCCACCGAACATTCCGCGATTCGGCGATCCCGGCAGCACCACGTGCAGGTGAGTGTCGATGTCGGTGTCGTAACCGACCTTCGACAGTCCGGTGATCAGACGCTCGACCGACCAGAGCAGCACGCGCATTTCCATCTCGGCGCGAGCTCCGGCGTCGGACATCTCGCCCATGACCCGCGGCGCTGCGAACGGGAACAGCATCGTCGGAGTAGTTGCGGCCTTGACGAGAGTCTTTGCGCCACCGGCAGTGTCGACGTAGTCGCTGCCGATCCACTCGATGAGTGCATCGACGTCGGTGTACGACGCGATGTTGGCCGGAACCACCCAGAGCGACGCTCCGCTGCGTGCGCTGTCGCGGTAGAGGCTGCGGTAGAAGCCGAGTCGCTCGTCGTCGAGCCTGGAGGTGGTGACGAAGACCGTCGCTCCCCCGGCCAGCAGCTTGGCCGTCACCGCAGCTGCGATGGAGCCCTTACTGCCGCCGGTGACCACTGCGACCTCGTCGGCCCATGGACCCTTGTCCTCGGATGCGACCGCGATGTCCGCGATGCGTCCGAAGGTTTCGGCCAGCACTGCCTTGTTCTCGTAGTCGGCCTTGGCCTTCCACCACTGTGCTTGAGCTGCAACGGCATTGCCGGCACCGGCGAAGGACTCGACGGCGACGTCGCCTGCGGTACCGAGCCACAACCGGGCCAGGTCCTCACGGGCGGTGGCCCAGCGGTCGTCGATCAGGACGGCGCGCTTGGCGTCGAACGCCGGCGCGACGAGGCGAGGCCAGTCGGATCCCAACTCGGCCGAGACCAGCTCGACCAGAGCGGCGTCGGGATCCTCGGCCAGCAGTGCGTTGGGCGCATCGGCCAGTCCGAGCTGTTCGAGCACCAACCGGGCTGCGGAGGCGAGGACGCCGTCGCGGCCGGTGATGTGCTCGGTGAACTCACCGAGAGCAGCAGCGTCGACGGTTCCGCCGGCTCCGCCCCCTGCCTGCGGCATCGAGACTGCGACGCCGCGGCGTGCGGCCACCGCGGCCACGGCCGCGTCGATGACGTTGTCGACTGCGTTGCCGTCGGCGAGAGCGCCGTCGGCCAGGCCACCGAGTGCGCCACCACGAACCGAGGCACCGTCACGGGTACCGAGGGCGACCTCGGCGGTGACGTGGTGCGCCCAGCCGTCGCCCAGTTCCCAGGTCTTCTTGACGCGATCGGCGATCGAGGCCGGGCGTCGACCCGAGGGGCCGAAGACCTTGCGGAGATGGTCGTTGATGGAGTCGCTGAGCACCGGACCGAACGGCTTGTACGTACGAGCCAGCTTGTTCACCGTGCCCGAGAGCGCACCCATGTCGGCATCGGCTGCACCGTCGATGGCACCGAGCGAGAGCTCGGAACCGAGGTCGACGAGCAGCTGATTACGACGCGAGGACACACCGTCGCACAGAGCCTCGATGGTGTCGGCAGGCCCGATCTGATCGAGCTGCAACTTGGTCCACAGGCCGATGAGGATCTTGGTCGCATCGGCCGCGACGAACGCGATGTCGTCCGGACGAGGTCCGCCGGACGGTGCTGCTGCCGGCGCGGGAGCTGCGGCCGGAGCTGCAGCTGCCGCCGGAGCAGCGGCCTCCACGGGTGTCGACTCTTCCTCGTCGGCCGGAGCCGGGTCGGTGTCGGTGCCGTAGATGATCGCAGCCTCGCGCTCGAGGTTGAGTACCTCGACCGGGTGGCCGAAGCGGCCCGGGAGCTTGAGGGTCTGCGACGCGAGGTTCGCCACGGTCGGGGTTGCCCCCAGGCCGATCTCGACGAAGCGCTCGACGCCCATGCCGCCGTCGGACTCGTCTGCGAACAGCAGGTCCTGGGTCTCGATCCAGCGCACCGGGCTGGCGAACTGCCATGCCAGCAGCTCGGTCAGGATCACCCGGCACAGAGCGCTCGGCCGTGCGGCCCACGAATCGAACTCTGCGAGAACGGTGTTCAGCGGCTCGGACGGAACCAGATCGGCGATCTCCTGAACGAACTCGCGATTCAGCGAGAACGGCTTGGGCACCAGGTTCGGGATGTAGCGCCCCACCAGGATCGCCGGATCGATCTGCTCGGGGAGCAGAGTCTCGAGGCGGTTGCGGAAGTCGTCGACTCCGCCGCGCAGCACCGTGGAGTGGAACGGCACGTCGATGCCGGGAACCATGATGTAGGCGGCCTTGCCACCGAACTCCGCTCGGCGGATCGCGATCTTCTTCTCCAGCTCGCCGAGGCCGGCAACCGTGCCTGCGATGGCGTACTGCGAACCGCGCAGGTTGAGGTTGACGATCTCGAGGAACTCACCGGATTCTTCTGCGACACCGGCGACGAAGCCCTGCACGTCCTGATCGGCCAAGCCGATCTGCGACGGGCGGATAGCTGCCATGCGGTAGTCACTGCGGCCGCTGGCATCACGCGGAACCAGCGCGTGCATGGCCGAACCACGCTGGAAGACGACCTCGAGGACGGCTTCGAGCGGGAGCACACCGGCAACGGCTGCGAGTGCGTTGTACTCACCGACCGAGTGGCCCGCGAGAATCGAGTTCTCCACGAACGCACCGGATTCACGCAGTTCGGCAACCTGCGCGACGCCGAGAACGGCCATCGCAACCTGGGTGAACTGCGTCAGGTGCAGCACACCGTCGGGGTGCTTGTGGGTGACGCCGCGCGCCTTCAGCGAAGTCGGATTGTCGCGCACCACAGCGAGAATGGAGAAGCCCAGTGCGCTGCGGGTGTGCTTGTCGGCACGCTCCCACACCTCACGTGCGGCCTTCGAGCGAGACCGAGCGTCCAGGCCCATGCCCGCCCGCTGGATGCCCTGGCCCGGGAACGCGTAGACGGTCTTCGGCGGCGCGGTGCGAGCGGTGGCGACCATGACCAGTTCGCCGGCGACACGGCAGGAAACCTCGATCAGTTCGGCACCCTGGTCGAATCCGGTGCGGTCGACGCGAACATCGATCTCCGCTCCGGGTCGAACCATGCCGAGGAAGCGTGCGGTCCATGCGGTGAGGCGACGCGGCGGAGTCTTGGTGTCCGCGTGGTCGACTGCGGTGACCGTCTGCTGGGCGGCGGCCGAGAGCCACATGCCGTGCACGATCGGGCTGCCGAGGCCGGCGAGCAGCGCCGCGGCGTCCGAGGTGTGAATGGGGTTGTGATCGCCCGAGACCTGCGCGAACGCGGCCATGTTGCGCGGGGCCACGATGGTGGCCTGACGGCGGCGACGACGCGGGGTGTCCTTGGCGTCGGCGCTCACCGAGCCGCCGGCGCGGGCCGGATCGGTCAGCTCACCCTTGCCGGTGCGTCCGCGAATGGCGAAGCGCT
This sequence comes from Rhodococcus sp. IEGM 1370, assembly GCF_033142325.1. Taxonomy (NCBI): domain Bacteria; kingdom Bacillati; phylum Actinomycetota; class Actinomycetes; order Mycobacteriales; family Nocardiaceae; genus Rhodococcus; species Rhodococcus sp. IEGM 1370. Next base: position 36,443 of record NZ_JAWLRY010000024.1, read on the forward strand.
CCACGAGAGTTGCGACGGCGGGAGCGTCGAGCCCCTCGCCGAGCATGGCACCGATCTCGACGGTGACCTCGACGACGCGGCCGAGGTCGGTGTCGAGCACCTCTCCGGCCGCAGCCTTGACCACGAGAATCGAGGTGTCGGTGGGCAATTCGCCGACCAGGTTGACGCTGTGGTCGAGGTGCACCAGGTCGAGCATGCCTTCGATGACGTCGATTCCCTCGTCGTTGCGGGTGGCACCCAGCACTGCGAAGACGGCGGGCCAGCAGGCACCGACCAGAACGTCGGGAACGGCCTTGCCGCTGACGGTCAGCGAGTCCGGCAGGCCGGAGCCGGTGACGCCTGCGTGATCGGCGATCAGATCGGGGATCCATGCGATGTTCAGCCGGGCGACGCCGCCCTTGACGGCCGGAAGGTCCTGGCCTGCAGCAACTCCGAGCAGAGCCGACATGGCCTGCTGTGCGTCCTGCGCGGTGACGACGGGAGCGCCGCCGTCGATCGTGGAGGCGGGAACCGTCAGGCGGATACGTACTTCCTTGCCCGGGGCGAGCGGAACCAGCAGCTCCACGTGCTCGGAATCGAGCACGGTCAGCGTCGAGCCGGTCTGCGGGTGCGCCGCGACCGTCTCGGATTCCACGGTCCAGTCGGCCGGATCACCCAGGCGTGCAACGGGGTTCTGCGTCATCCGCGAGGCCCAGGTGACGTCGGGAGCAGCCAGCACGATGCCGAGCAGTCCGGGTGCGATCTCGGCGTGGCGACGGCTCGCGATGGCCGTGGGCTCGACGCCCTCGGCGAGAAGCTGATCCGCGGTGGCCTTCTCGAAGCGATCGAGCAGCTCGCCCACGGGCTCGTCGACGCGAGTGATGCCCGCGACGGCGACGGTACCGGGGATGATGCAGACCTGATCGGCCGAGTAGCGAGCGTCGTGTGCCTGCCACAGCGAGTCACTGCGCCACCAGCGGCGCACGTCGCCGTCGACGACGGGGACGAAGTTGACCGGCTTGCCGGGCATGCGGCACAGCGAGGTGAAGAAGGTGATGTCGGCCGGGTGCAGAACCACGTCGGCGGCGTCCGGGAACTGTGCGAGCAGCGACTTCAGAGCTGCACGCGGGCGTTCGAGAACCTCGGCATCGGCGAACAAGGTGGGGATGGGTCCGCGATCGACGGGGTGCAGCCGAGCCTCGGCGCGCTGCAGCATCTCCAGGAAGCGGGTACGCCAGGTGACGTCGAGCCACACCGACTCGCTTGCCTCGGACACGGCATCGGTGAACTCGCCGCCGCAATCGAAGTCGCTGCGCGAGTCGGTTCCGATGGCCAGATCGAGGTAGCGAACGAGCCACTGCTGATACGTCATCTCGGCGACGTCACCGAAGAAGGGCTTGGCGGTGCCGTCGAGTGCGGCGATGATCTCGTCGCGACGCTCGGCCACGGCGTCGGCGTTGCCTGCGACCTCGTCGAGCAGTCGGCCGCACCGCGATGCCGCATTGTCGATCTCGTGGATGTCGGCACCGAGCTGGCTACGGCCCGAGGCCATTCCGCCGTTCGCGGTACCGGCACCGACCCAGTCGGGGGTTCCGGGTGTGTCGACCAGAAGCTGCTTGACCTCGGGAGCCGTCGTGGCCTCCAGGGTTGCCATCGCGGCAGTGCCGACGAGGATGCCGTCGAGCGGCATCTTCGGGTAGCCGTGCACAGCCGACCAGGTTCCGGTGAGGTACTCCGCTGCCCGCTCGGGTGTGCCGATGCCGCCGCCGACACAGACGACGAGGTTGGGCCGTGACCGCAGCTCCGCGTAGGTGGTCAGCAGCAGGTCGTCGAGGTCCTCCCACGAGTGGTGTCCGCCTGCGCGGCCACCCTCGATGTGGACGTTGACCTGGTACGAGGGAACCTCGTTGGCGATACGGATGACGGCGCGAATCTGCGCGACGGTGCCGGGCTTGAACGAGACGTAGCTGATGCCTGCCTCGGACAGCTCTTCGATGAGGGCCACTGCCTCTTCGAGTTCCGGGATGCCTGCGGTGACGACGACGCCGTCGATGGCCGCGCCTGCCGCGCGAGCGCGCTGCACGATGCGGCGTCCGCCGAGCTGCAGCTTCCACAGGTACGGATCGAGGAAGAGCGAGTTGAACTGGATTGCGCGGCCGGGCTCGAGAAGCGTGGAGAGCTCGGCGACACGATCGGTGAAGATGTCCTCGGTGACCTGGCCGCCACCGGCGAGCTCGGCCCAGTGGCCTGCATTGGCAGCTGCGGCAACGATTTTGGCGTCGACCGTCGTCGGCGTCATGCCGGCGAGCAGGATCGGCGAACGTCCGGTCATCTTGGTGAACGAGGTCTCGACGACGACGCGGCCGTCGGGCAACGTGACCGGAGTGGGGGCGTAGGCGGACCATGCAGGCTGGACCTCGGGAGCAGCTCCCGGAGTGAGCAGGTTGCGGTGGCCACCGCGCGAGGACGCGGCGATGATGCCAACGCCCTGTCCACGCAACGCCGGAGTGGTCATGCGGGTGAGCAGGTCGCCCGGACCGAGATCGAGAATCCAGTCGGCACCGGCGTCGACGACACCGTCGATGGCGTCGACCCAATCCACGGAGTCGACGAGGATCTTCTGTGCGAGCTCACGTGCGAGGTCGACGTCGAGCCCACAACGCTGCGCCCAGGCGCTGACTAGTTCGACGGCATCTGCCAGGGCGGGGTGATGGAAGCCGATCTCGACGGGAAGCTGCTCGAAGACCGGGGCGAACACTGCACCGCCACGCTTCTTGGCGTCGCGGTCACGCTCTTCCTCGGCAGCGATCTGCTCGCACTTCTCCTGCACGCGAGCCAGCTGGGCCGGCGGTCCCGAGAGTACGACGCGACGACGGCCGTTGCGGATGGCCAGAGCTGCGGATCGCTCCGGCGCTCCGTCGATCGCAAGTTCGGCGATGATCGCCTGCAGTCGTGCGGGTTCGACGTTGGCAACCGAGACCATCGGCGCGCGGTCTCCGGCACCGATGATGCCGCGGCGGCGGCCGACGAGACCTGCGGCAGCACCCACGAGCTGGGCGATAGCCAGGAAGTTCGCATCCTGTGCGCCGTCGGCTGCGACCGATTCGGCGGCGATGAGTCCCTGCGAGTGTCCGACGACCTTGACGGGCGGAGTCTGGGCCGGATCGAGCCCCTGCAACTTCAACGCACGCAGCGCTGCGACCTGGGTGAGAAACACTCCGGGAAGCGAGACGGCAGCGGAGGTCAGTGCCGCCTCGGACGGTCCGTACGAGCCGACGGTGTCGTCGTCGGCGAGGTCCTGTTCGAGCATCCAGCCGATCGGGTCGAAGCCGACCGAGCGCACGACCAGCAGCTCGTCTGCCACGGGCGCGAGAGTGACTGCTGCCTCGTTGACGAGATCGGTCAGTTCGGGTTCGAGCGCGGAGTCGCGAGCCAATTCCTCGAGGGAGCTGAGCCATGGTGCGCCCTGGCCGCCGAAGGCCAACGCGTACGGCTCGCCCGCGGCGAAACGATCTGCCAGAGTCCGAGAGCCGCCATTGCTTCTAGGGGATTTGTCTGCGTTGCCGGTGCTTCGCGAGCCTCGTCCGTGTGATGGTGTGCTCTCGTTGATCGTCAAGGCTGAAGATTCCTCTCGTGGACGCCTCGGGGGTCGGGGCGTTCGCTGTGATGACTGCCCCATGGCGTCGTGGGCTACAGGGTCGAAGCGGTGAGCCGGTCTTCGTCGACAGGTCTCCTCCGCGCTGCTCAAGGTTGACACAAAATCATGAGGAAATCCTCAGGTTTGCTCGGACGTCCGAGTGCTACCAGCGAGTACGTCACTCGAAGCGGCTTTACCTTCTGTTTACCCGACTCGTCGGTAACCCGTATCCACGCTGGCGAGAGCGTCGAGCGGAACACCAGAACATGAGGAGAGCCTCGCATTTTTCGTTATCTTTTCGTGATGTGATCTCGAGCACAGGCAAGCGCCTCCCGACCTTGTCGGTGCGGTCCTCTACCTTGTGCGAACGAGCCGCTCGCCGGGAGAGCGGTCGACGAAATCCGGGGGGAATTCATGTATTCATCGGTAACGGATATCTGCACCGAGGACGAGCTCGACGCGATGCTTGTCCACATCGAATCGCATGCGCCGCAATCCCGTTCGCCACACTGGACACCGGGGTGGCGGGGCGAGAGCGAGGTGGCGTTGCTGGATGCGATCTTCTCGGCGCGCGCTCCCTACGGCGGCCCTACGAGCGGGGTCCGTGCGGTCGTCCAACGATGGAGATCGCATCGCGGGGATAACCGACTCGACGACTTGACAACCCTCGCCGAACTGACCACCAGTCCGGATCTACTCGTCGAGATTCTCTCCAACCGTCAACTGGTTCCGGGAAACAGTCGAACCAAGGGTGCTGCCGCTGCCGTGGCCGCTCGGACGTTGATCTCGGTGGGCCTGAGTCGTTCGAGCGACTTCGAGCAGCACACCGAGCACCAATTCGAGGCGTTCTGCGCGATTCCCGGTCTCGGCGAGACCACCTGGGAGTGCATGCTCATGCATCTGGGAGTGCGTACCGACAAGGCGACCGAACATCTGAACTCGTTCGTCGCCGACGCACTCGAACCGCTCCACCAGAACCTGTCCGTCGGCATTGCCGAGGACCGCGCGTCCGTGATCCTTGCAACGACGGCGGACGCACTCGGCACCGAACTCGCCTCACTCGAGCACGCAATCTGGCGATATCAACACAAGTTACGTAGGCCGAAGAAGCGTCACTCCGAGGCGGCACTTCGACCGACGGGCTGACTTCGCGAGATCATCGCCTCCACACCGTCGAGAATGCACTCCAACCCGAACCGGTAGGCGTGCACGGGGTCGCTGGCGGCGTCGTACGACGTCGCCGCGGCCGTCCCGACCCGAGACGACACCGGAAAGCGCTCGCGGCCCATCACCCGTTCGAGGATCGGCGCGGTAGCCGCCCACCACTGGGCGTCGGACATGCCCGACTGCTCCTTGACACGGGTCACGCCGGCCAGGGATCGCGCGGTACCGGAGACGTGAGTGAGAACCAGCGTCAGAACGGAGTCGATCTCGACGTCGCCCAGGCCGATGCCCTCGAGAGGGCGCAACTCGGCCTCGTACTTGTCGTTGGTGTGCGGACCGAGCACGGGCCGTGCCCCCTCCGCCTCGAGAAGCCACGAATGTTGTTGATACAGAGACCAATTGCGCTCGGCAACGAAGCGCATCGCGGGACGCCATCCGCCGGCGACGGAGGCCGGCTCGTCGACGTGCGAGTAGAGACCTGCAAGCGCTCGATCGATCATCAGATCGGCCAGCTCTTCCCGGCCCGGCACATGTGTGTACAGCGACATCGCGCCGACACCGAGATGCTGTGCCACGTTCCGCATCGACACCGACTCCAGACCGGTCGCATCGGCCAGTTCGATGGCGGCATCGACGATCGCATCCACGCTCAATCCGGTCCGACTCGGCTTGGCACCGACTCGCCACAGAAGCCCGAGTGTCCGGGCCGGGTCGAAGGGGAGGTCCTTTTTCGATGCCACTCGGCGAGTGTATCGACACCGTACGGTGTACACCGCATGACGTGTGCCCACCGATTGTCCAGATGCCTACCTGTACAGGTGAGCATCCGAACAATTCGTGGGCACACAGTCGAGCAGACCGCGCCACTGACAACAACCATCCAGGTTGTAGACTTCACCGGCACGCGCGAGTGGCGGAATTGGCAGACGCGCTGGATTTAGGTTCCAGTGTCTCAGGACGTGGGGGTTCAAGTCCCCCCTCGCGCACCACGGTCGTTCGGCCCGGCTTTTCTCGAGACTTCTGCAGGTTCCGACGTGTGAAGGCGGTTCGAATGCCAGAGGAATCCGACGACACGATCTTCGCCGAGATCGCAGACGAGAGACGTTCTCTCGCAAGAACTCTCGAGACTCTCACCCCCGAGCAATGGGACACCCCCTCGCTGTGCGAGGCCTGGACCGTCCGAGACGTCGCCGCCCATCTGGTGGTGCCACTGATCGTCCCGCTCTGGCAGTTCGGACTCGTCATGGTGCGCACCCGAGGCAACTTCGACCGAGCCAATCAACTGATGACCACGCGCGTTCGTCGCGAGCACGAAGACGAATTGCCCGCCTTGCTCACCGCCCACGCCGACAAGCAATTCACCCCGCCGGGCCACGGTCCGCTGGCCCCCTTGTCCGACGTCATCGTGCACGGATTGGACCTGTGCACGCCGCTGGGAATCGAACACCACGTCCCCGACCACCGCATGATCACGATGCTCGACTTCCTGGTGCCCGCGAGCGGTGCCGCACCGTTCAAAGGCCCCGAGCTTCGACTGCAGTGGCGCGCGACCGATCTCGACTGGAGCCGCGGCGAGGGCCCCATCATCGAAGGATCGGCCGGCACCCTGGCACTGGTTCTGACCGGACGCAGCAGCGCCCTGGCGGACGTGACCGGGACCGGTGCCGAGCAACTCGCCCAGGCACGGGCCAACCGTCGGCGGGCATGAGCCGAACTCGAACCGTCCATGGTGAGAATCACCACCGGGCCGCAGCACGCGACTACCTGCAGTAGTAGTACCTCCGGTACCGTCGAGGGGTGACTTCATCCCGCCCGAACCGTCGGCCAGCACTGATCGCGCTGGTCATCGTGTCCGCGGCGGTATGCCTGGGCCTCGGCTGGTGGCAGTGGGAGCGCTTCGAGGCAGTGGGCGGAAACGGCCAGAACCTCGGATATGCCTTTCAATGGCCTCTGTTCGCAGTGTTCGTGGTCTACGCCTACCGCAAGTTCGTCCGCCTCGAAGACGAGGACCCGGACGAGTCGGCAGCAGCGCGACCCGACGGACCCACAGAGGTGCCCCTCGACCTGCTCCCCCAGCGCAGCGCGCCTGCGACAGACGCCCGCGACCTCGACGATCCCGAGGCTCGGCAACTACTCGAATACAACAGCTACCTCGCGGAGCTGAACGAATCCCGCGGGACCGACAGGAGCACCACGTGAGTTCGGCACCGGAGAAGACGCAGGCGTCTGCGAACAAGACTCAGAAGATCGCGTCCGCGTTGCTGCGCTACCGCGTTCTTGCGTACGCCACGGGAATCTGGCTGCTCGTTCTCGTGACCGAGATGGTCGCCAAGTACATTTTCAAGGTCGAGAACGTGCCCAATTGGATTGCCGTCGTACACGGTTGGGTCTATCTCGTGTATCTCGTGCTCACCGTCGATCTGGCGATCAAGGTGCGGTGGCCTGCCGCCCGCACCATCGGCACACTGTTGGCCGGAACCGTGCCGTTCCTGTCGTTCTACGTCGAGCACAAGCGCACCAAGCAGGTCAAAGCCGACTTCGGCGTCTGACCTCAGCAGTTGATCGGCTGTGCGTGCTCCGGATCCAGTGCGTTCTGCACCAGCCGCTGAGCAAGCGGATCGTACGAGATTCCGGTGTGCTCGACGGTGTTGGCCGGGCACACGTCCTGCAACACCACATTCGTGTTTCCTGCGCCGCTGAGCAGCGAGGCAGTGTACGGAACGACGATCTGGTCGTAACGGGTGACGATCGTCGTGTATTCGATGCCCGAGACGGTGTCGCCGCCCTCGTTCAGTCGCTCGAGCACGTCGTCCTGCACCGGCGGTCCCGCCGTCGGGTAGTTCGGCGGAGACAACGCCACGATGCGTGCCACCGTTCGGTCTCCACCGAGGAAGCGGGCGTAGTACCGCGGCACCGCGCCACCCTTCGAGTGGCCGACGATCGACACCTTCTGCGCACCTGTTGCCTCGAGCACGGAATCGACGAACGTCGACAGTTCCGCGGCACTCTCCGGGATGGGCTCGAGCGCACCGAACGCCCGAACCGGCCCGGTGTTGCCGTAGTCGATCGCGAATACGCAGTATCCGGCGTCGGCCAGCTTCGGCGACAGCGATGCCCAGTTGTCGTACGAGTTCTCCAGGAAGCCGTGCACCAGCACCACCGGCTCCGGGTGTTGCGCGCTCGGAACACACGAGAAGTCGTTCGAGCCCGGAGGAGTCACGCCCGGGTGCGCGATCGAGTACGCGAACGCCTCGGCGAAGGAGCCCGCGGCCGGTGCCGCGGAGGCCGGGGCACCTGCCAGGCACAGCGCAGCGGCGGCGAACACAACCGACGTCCGCGTCAGAACGGTTCGGATCGCCACGAGCTACCGCCCCGTCAGTTCTTCGAGCGCCGGAACGAGCTTGCGCAGTGCATGACCGCGATGTGAGGCGGCGTCCTTCTCGTCCGGGCTCAGTTGCGCGGCACTGCGGCCGTCGCCCTCGGGCACGAAAATGGGGTCGTAGCCGAAGCCGTTCTCCCCCAACGGCTCTCGGCCCACTACTCCGCGCCATTCACCGCGGACCACCGTCTCGGTGCCGCCGGGAATCACCAACGCACACGCCGAGACGAATGCGGCTCCGCGACGCTCGTCGGGGGTGTCCGTCAACTGCGCCAGCACCAGTGCGGTGTTGGCCTCGTCCTGCCCGTGCGCACCGGACCAGCGAGCCGAGAGCACCCCTGGCATGGCGTTCAGGGCATCGATTTCTATTCCGGAATCGTCTGCCACACATGGCAATCCGGTGGCCGCAGCTCCGTCACGCGCCTTGGCGAGTGCATTCTCCTCGAAGGTCGCTCCGGTCTCGGGGGCCTCCGGGAACGGCGGGACCTCGTCGAGGCCGACCAGTTCGATTCCGGCCACTCCGGCGGCGTCGAGCACCCGCCGGAGTTCGCGCAACTTCTTCGCGTTTCGGCTCGCTACCAGCAGCTTGGTGTCAGCCACCGAACTTCTTCTTCGATTCCGCGGCCGCAGGCTCGGGCAGATCGCCCGGGTACGGCAACGCCAATGCTTCCTTCTGCACCTCGAACAACTTCTCGATGCCGACAAATGCGGAGTCGAGCAGCTTGTCGAGTGTGGTTCGGGGGAAGGTCGCACCCTCTCCGGTTCCCTGGATCTCCACCAGCGTGCCGGTGTCGGTAGCGACGACGTTCATGTCGACCTCGGCGCGCGAATCTTCCTCGTAGGGCAGATCGAGGCGCACTCGGCCGTCGACGACGCCGACACTGACGGCGGCGATCATGCACGAGATGGGCTGCGGATCGGCGAGGCGTCCCGCTGCTCGCAGGTAGGTGACGGCGTCGTTGAGAGCCACGAACGCTCCGGTGACAGCTGCAGTTCTGGTGCCGCCGTCGGCCTGCAGCACGTCGCAGTCGAGGGCGATGGTGTTCTCGCCGATGGCGGCCAAATCGATGCAGGCACGCAGTGAACGCCCGACCAAGCGTGAAATTTCCTGGGTACGCCCGCCGACCTTGCCCTTGACGGACTCACGGCCGTTGCGAGTGTGCGTCGCGGCCGGGAGCATCGCGTACTCGGCGGTGAGCCAACCGAGGCCGGATCCCTTCCGCCAGCGCGGCACGCCCTCCTCGACGCTGGCCGTGCACATCACCCTGGTGTTGCCGAACTCGACCAGCACCGACCCTGCCGGGTGGCTGGTGAAGCCGCGGGTGATCTTGATGTTGCGGAGCTCGTCGTCCGCCCTGCCGTCTTCTCGTCTGGACACGACTCGAAGCCTAGCGCGTCCTCAGACGGTGAAGACGTCCCCTGGGAGAACGGCATGCACCGGTCCACTGAACTCCGCTTTGGCCTCGGCGATGACGTCCTCGCGGGACGTCCACGGCGGAATATGGGTGAGCAGCAGCTCCCCCACCCCGGCCTCACGAGCGATGCGGCCGGCCTCGGTTCCGGACAGGTGCACTCCCTCGGGCCGCTCCGGACTGTCGGTCCACGACGCCTCGCACAGGAACATGTCGGCCCCGTGCGCCAGGTCCCGGACGGCCTGACACATTCCGGTGTCTCCGCTGTAGGCGAAGGTGCGGCCTTGCGCCGTGGTGACGCGCATGCCGTACGACTCGGGGGGATGGAACACCTGCCGAGCGAGAATCGACAACTTGCCGAACTCCACGGTGCGTCCGTCCACCCAGCGACGCAGGTCGATGGTGTCGGACATGTCGTCGATCTGCCCGCCGCACTCGGCCGAGGCGACTCCGAGCCGGAACGCCGTGTCCTTGGGTCCGTAGACGATCGCTCGTCCCTCCGGCGGGCTGGGATGGTAGCGACGCCACACCAGCAGTCCGGGAACGTCGAGGCAGTGATCGGCGTGCAGATGCGAGAGCAGAACGCTCACATCTCCGGGATCGGCGTAGCGCTGCAACGCCCCGAGGATGCCGGGACCGAAGTCGAGGACGACCGGCGCGGTCTCCTCTTCTTCCAACAAGTAGCCCGACGCGGGTGAATCGGGTCCGGACACACTGCCCGAACATCCCAGGACGGAAATTCGCATGAAAGCCATGCTGCCACGCCGAGCGCATCACTCGAAACGTTCGGGCAGTATTCACAGCGCGAGTCGGCGAAATTCACCACCGACCACGGGTGTGTCTGCAGTTACCTCGAACCTACGAAGTGGGCCGATCGAGCGATTTCGCGCGTGCCCTCTCGGCTCGCGCGTCGGCGGACAGCAGTCGAGCGGCAACCACTCCGCCGACCGCGCCGAACAGATGGCCCTGCCAGGACACGTTGGGCTCGCTCGGCAGCACGCCCCACAGTGCGCTGCCGTACAGCACGAACACCACGACTCCGATCGCGAGTTGACCGAGCTTGCGGGTGAAGAAGCCACGCACCAACAGATATGCGATGAAACCGAAGATCAGGATCGACGCGCCGATCGTGTTCGTGTAGGAACCGGCAGTCAGCCAGGTACCGAACCCGCCGACCACCCAGATGATCCCGGTGGCAGCCAGACCACGCGTCAAACCGGAGAGCAACACCAGAAATCCGAGTACGACGATCGGCACGGTGTTCGCGATCAGATGCTGCCAGTCGTCGTGCAGCACGGGCGCGAACAGAATGCCCCACAAACCCTCGACCGAGCGGGCCTGTATCCCGTTGCGTTCGAGCCTCGACCCGCTGGCCACATCGATGAACTCGATGACCCACAGCAACACGGTGAATGCTCCCACCAGGACGGCGGCCTGCATCCAGACCGGCCGCGCACGCTCGGCGGGACGGTTACTGATATCGCTCATGATCGCCTCCGGAACAGTTCCCTCCACGATACCGGGCAGAGGTATCGCGCGAGCTGAGCTCAGGCTCCCGATCCACCGAACGCGGACGTGAAGATCTGGCGATACGTGGGGATGCCGGCCACCGAGGTGGCGTCGAGCAGGGCCGCGACGATGGCTCGCTCGACGACGATCGCCGCGGCCTCGGTGACCGCGGCCAGTACCGGGAGTTCCGCGGAGAACGCGGCGGGCACCGAGGACTCCGCGGTGACGGGTCTGGTGCCGGTCGACACGGCGAAGATCGTGTCGCCGTCGAGCGGCGAGTGTGCCGGTCGCACGGCCCGCGCCAACCCGTCGTGACCGGCGACGGCAATCCGCTTGCACGACGCGGACGACAACGCTGCATCGGTGGCGACGACACCGATCGTGGTGTTGAGCGCAGTGCCCTTCGGTTCGAGGGCGAGCGCGGACCACAGCTGGTTCACGTCGGGCTTGCGCATCCCGAACGCCGCGGGCCCGAGCGTGCCGACGCCCCACAGCAGGCCGGTGCGCGGGTCGAACACCGCGCCCACCGGATTGGCGACCATCAGCGCCGCGACGGTGACCCCGTCCGCCGGACCGCCCGCGATCACCGTGCTCGCGGTACCGACACCGCCCTTGAGAACTCCGGCGCGGGCACCGACACCGGCCCCGACCGATCCCGTCGCGAAATCGGTTGCCGCTGCGGCTGCGGCGAGATAGCCGAATTCCGCCGTCGGCCGAGAAGCCCAGTCGCCGACCGGAAGATCGAAGATGACCGCGGCGGGGACGATCGGTACGACGTGATCGGGACTGCCCATCGGGATGCCCTGACCGTGCTCTTCGAGCCACCGCATCACACCGTCGGCCGCGGCGAGCCCGTAGGCACTGCCCGCGGTCAACAGGATCGCGTTGACGTGCTGCACGGAATGGCTCGGATCGAGCAGATCGGTCTCGCGAGTCCCCGGCCCACCGCCGCGAACATCGACGGCCGCCGTCGCACCACCCAGCGCGCGCACCACGGTGCAGCCGGTGGCCGAACCGGAGCCCATCGCGGCGTCGTCGTCGAGTTCGTGATGATGACCGACCAGCAGACCGGCCACGTCGGTCAGGGAGTCCCGCGGTCCGGGAGTCTGGAATGCAGCGGTCACGCGTGCGTCCTAGGGGATGAGGACCTGTACGAGTGAATCCTGCATCCAGGTCAGCCAGTGGTAGACGTCGAGATGTGGAGCGCGAGGATCACCCTCGTCGAGAACGTCGGGTGTGTCCGCGCTGATCCCCAGCGTCGTGCCGAGCGCCAGCCTCACGTCGTTGAGGCCGGTCAGCCAAGCATCCGCTTGCTCCTGGGTCAGCACGATCTTGCCACCGGACTCAGGAAGCGTGGCCAGGATCATCGATCCGGCAGCCAACTTCTCGTCGATGATCTCGGGCTCGTGCAGTCCGCGCAGAGCACCGTTGAGGTCGGTCGGGTCCTCCTCGTCGCGGCCGGGGTCGGCGCGGTGGAAGTCGGGCAACAGCCGCGCCAGTGCGGCGTCCTCGGGCGGACTGTTGTGGCCGGTGCGCAGACCGGTCAGCGCTGCGAGTTCGTCGGTGGGGGCAGCGGCGGAACGGTCGCGCAGCAAACCGAGAACCGAGCCGACCAGCGAACGGAGTACGGCGGCCTCACGAGCATCGATCTCGGACTTGATCTTGACCCCGGACAGCGAATTCCGTCTCGTCCACGTGCGCACTGTTGCTGATGTCCTTCTCTGATGAAGAGGTGATGAGCGGTTGACTACTTGTCCTGCTGCATGGTGGCCCACAGACCCGCCGCGTGCAGCCGTCGAACATCGTTCTCCATCGCGTCGCGCTCGCCGCTCGACACCACGGCCTTGCCTTCGGAGTGCACCTGCATCATCAGCTCGGTCGCCTTGGCCTTGCTGTACCCGAACAGCTTCTGGAACACGTAGGTGACGTAGTGCATCAGGTTGACCGGGTCGTCCCACACGATGGTGACCCAGGGGGTGTCGTGAGATTCGTCGGCCGCAACGGCCTCGGTCTGGGCCGGGACCGCTTGCGGTGACGCAGCGACGACCTCACGTGCCGAGAACCCGTCCACGGGCAGAAGCGAGCCGTCCACCGTCAACCAAGGCATGCCCAACAGGGTACGGCGTGTCGGGCCAGCGTCCCACGCTCGCCCCTTCGCTCGTAGTGTGGGCGAGGTGAGCAACGACGCGACCACAGATCACGCGAATCACAGCGACGGTGCCAGCACCGCGCTGCTGACCGATCAGTACGAATACACGATGCTCTCGGCCGCCCTAGCCAGCGGCTACGCCGATCGCATCTGCAGCTTCGAGGTCTTCGCGCGCAGGTTGCCCGGTGGCCGTCGATACGGAGTTCTCGCCGGCACCGGACGCATTCTCGACGCGACCGCGCGCTTCCGATTCGGGCCGGACGAGTTGCGGATCGTCGCCGAATTCCTCGACGCCGACACCGTCGAGTGGTTACGCCACTACCGGTTCACCGGCGACATCGACGGCTATCGCGAGGGTGAGCTGTACTTCCCCGGCTCACCCGTTCTTACCGTCCGCGGCACCTTCGCCGAGTGCGTGGTCCTCGAGACCGTTGTGCTCTCGATCCTCAATCACGACAGCGCCATCGCGTCCGCTGCAGCGCGGATGGTGGCGGCCGCGAAGTCCCGTCCGATCATCGAGATGGGGTCGCGTCGAACCCACGAGGAAGCCGCTGTCGCCGCATCACGCGCGGCATATCTCGCCGGATTCACCGCGACGTCCAATCTCGAAGCCGTCCGACGCCACGGCGTCCCCGGCGCGGGCACGTCGGCGCACGCCTTCACTCTGCTGCACACCACAGCCGACGGCCCGGACGAACGGTCCGCATTCGCGGCTCAGGTGCGCGCGCTCGGCGTGGGCACCACACTGCTCGTCGACACCTACGACATCACCCAGGGCGTTGCCAACGCCATCGAGGTGGCCGGGCCCGAACTCGGCGGTGTGCGCATCGACTCCGGCGACCTCGGTGTGCTCGCCCGGCAGGTGCGCGACCAACTCGACGCCCTGGGTGCGCCGAAAACCAAGATCGTCGTCTCGGGTGACCTCGACGAATACGCCATCGCGGCATTGCGAGCCGAGCCGGTCGACTCCTACGGCGTCGGCACGTCGCTGGTCACCGGGTCCGGTGCCCCGACGGCCGGCATGGTCTACAAACTCGTCACCGTCGACGGCATTCCCGTCGCCAAGCGCAGCAGTCACAAGGAGTCGCGCGGTGGCACCAAGGCGGCGCTGCGTACCGCGCGCCGGACCGGCACCGCAGTCGAGGAGATCGTGTACCCGTTCGACGCTCCCCCGACCGTCGACGACGATCTGACGGCGGAGACGTTGACCACGCCGTTGGTTCGCGGCGGAGAACGAGTCGCCGACCTACCGACGCTCGCCGACGGCCGCGACCTGCTGGCCAGGCGCCTCGTCAGCCTCCCGTGGGAGGGCCTGAAACTGTCTCAGGGCGAGCCGGCGATACCCACCCGCTTCGTGGAGGGGTGAGAGCGGTGTCGGTACCGAACCGGGTGGGCGATCGGCAGTAGTCTGCTTCGGTGCCGTCGAAGACCGAGTTGCCAACCGTTCCCGCTCTCCTGCAGGTCGCGGTGCACTCGCTCGGCGGCAAGGAACGCAGCAATCAGCTGACGATGGCCTCGGCGGTGGCGCACTCCATCGACACCGGCGAACATCTCGCGGTGCAGGCGGGCACCGGAACCGGTAAGTCCCTCGCCTACCTCGTCCCCAGCATCAGGCACGCGGTGGAATCGGGCAAGACCGTCGTCGTCTCCACGGCCACCATCGCGCTGCAGCGGCAGCTGGTCGACCGCGATCTCCCCCGCCTGTCCGACGCCCTGACCGAGGCCGTCGGCCGTCGCCCCAAGTTCGCAATCCTCAAGGGCCGCAACAACTATCTGTGCATGAACAAGATCCACACCGGTGCCGCGCAAGAGGCACCGGATGCGGAACTGTTCGACCCCTTCGCCGTCTCGCGGATGGGACGCGAGGTGGTACGGCTGACCAAGTGGTCGTCCGAGACCGAAACCGGCGACCGCGACGACGTCGTGCCCGGGGTCAGCGATCAGGCCTGGCGTCAGGTCAGCGTCACCGCGCGTGAATGCCTGGGCAAATCCCGCTGCCCCGTCGGCGAGGACTGCTTCGCCGAGCGCGCCCGTACCGAGGCCGCCCAGGTCGACGTCGTCGTGACCAACCACGCCCTGCTCGCGATCGACGCGATCACCGGAATCCAGATCCTGCCCGAACACGACGTCGTGGTCGTCGACGAGGCCCACGAATTGGTCGACCGAGTGACCGGCGTGGCCACCGAGGAACTGTCGGCCGCGACCGTCACCGCAGCAGCGCGTCGTAGCGCGAAGCTCATCGAGGAGGAGACGGTCGACCAGCTCGAGGGAGCTGCCGAGAACTGGGCCGCGATTCTGGACGAGCTGCCCCCGAGCCGGTGGCAGTCCCTACCCGACGGCGTCGGCCCCGCGCTCGCGTCCATTCGCGACGCGGCCTGGGCGGTCCGCACCGCGATCGGCCCCAACAAGCAGGGCATGGCCACCAGTGACCCCGAGGCCGCCGCGGCTCGCAGCGCCGCACTCGTCGCGGTCGACGAGGTCCACGACAGCGCGGTCCGTGTTCTCACGGCATTCGACGAACCCGATCCGGCCAAACGCAAGGACGTCGTCTGGCATGCCGTCGACGATTTCCGCGGCAACGTCAAACGCACCGTCCGCATCGCCCCGCTGTCGGTGGGCGGGCTGCTGCGAGCGCGCCTGTTCGCCGAGTCCACCGTGGTCCTCACCTCCGCGACCTTGACCGTCGGCGGATCGTTCGACGGGTTGGCCGTCAACTGGGGCCTGCCTGCGGAGAAGCCGTCGCGCAGTGACACCGCGATGGCGTCGGGTGTGGAACCGCCGTCCGATACCGGGTCGATCAGGTGGAATTCGCTCGACGTCGGGTCGCCGTTCGATCACGCTCGGGCCGGGATCATGTACATCGCCAAGCATCTGTCGCCGCCCGGACGCGACGGCCTCTCCAAGTCCTACCTCGACGAGATCGAGTCGCTGGTCAGAGCCGCCGGTGGCCGTACGCTCGGACTCTTCTCGTCCATGCGCGCCGCCAAGGCCGCCGCCGAGGAGATGCGGGAGCGCCTCGACACGCCGATCCTGTGCCAGGGCGACGACTCCACCGGTGCCCTGGTGCAGAAGTTCGCCGACGACGAGGCCACCTCCCTGTTCGGGACACTGTCACTGTGGCAGGGCGTCGACGTCCCGGGCCCGTCGCTGAGCCTGGTGATCCTGGACCGCATTCCGTTCCCGCGGCCCGACGATCCGCTGCTGGTGGCCAGGCAGCAGGCCGTCGAATCACGTGGCGGCAACGGCTTTCTCGCGGTCGCCGCCAACCATGCAGCCCTGCTGCTGGCGCAGGGCGTCGGTCGACTGCTCCGTAGCGTCGACGACAAAGGTGTTGTCGCCGTTCTCGATTCGCGCCTCGCGACCGCCCGCTACGGCGGCTACCTACGTGCCTCGCTGCCGCCGTTCTGGGAGACCTCGGACCCGGAGGTGGTCCGCAAGGCCCTCACCCGCCTGGCCGGAAAGTAGCTGCCCCTCAGGCAGTCGCCACCAAACCGAGCTCGGCATCCGAGGCCAGACCGCGGTGATGAGGAAGCACCCGCACCGTGTATCCCACCGTGCCGCTGTGCGGTAGCCGCGTCTCGCCCGCGTACACGTGCTCGCCGCCGTCGGTTCCCACGTGCGTCATGGCCGTCGTGCGAATGTCGGTGAGGTTCTCGTCCTCGTCGACGCGTCCCACGACCGCCTGCACCACGACGTCCGACGCGTCCAGTCCACCGAGATCGACGTTCGCGCGCAGTGAGAGCTCCGCACCGATCACCGGTGTGTCGGGCAGACCCTCACTGTCGACGCGGGTGACTTTCACTACGCCCCATGCCTGTTCGACGCGGCGGCGGTACAACGCGACGTCCGTGGCACCGCGGTGGCTCTCCGCCGAGGCCGCGCGGGCGGATTCGGCTGCGGGCGCGTAGTAGCCGAGTGTGTAGTCCTGAACCATTCTCGACGCCAGCACTTTCGGGCCCAGCTGCTCGAGGGTGTGCCGCACCATTTCGATCCAGCGGCTCGGCACGCCGTCGTCCCCGCGGTCGTAGAACTTCGGCAGTACTGCCTGTTCGAGCAGTTCGTAAAGCGCAGCGGCTTCCAGATCGTCACGGCGATTGTCGTCGGTGACGCCGTCGGCCGTCGGGATGGCCCAGCCGTTCTCCCCGTCGTACATCTCGTCCCACCACCCGTCGCGAATCGACAGGTTCAAGCCGCCGTTGAGCGCGGACTTCATGCCCGAGGTACCGCACGCTTCGAGCGGGCGCAGCGGATTGTTCAGCCACACATCGCATCCCCAGTACAGGAATCGCGCCATGGACATGTCGTAGTCGGGCAGGAACACGATGCGGTGCCGTACGTCGGCCTGATCGGCGAACCTGACGATCTGCTGGATGAGCGCCTTTCCGCCGTCGTCGGCGGGGTGCGATTTGCCCGCGACCACCAGCTGGACCGGACGAACCGGGTCCAGCAACATGGCGCGCAGTCGCTCGGGTTCGCGCAGCATGAGCGTCAGTCGCTTGTACGTCGGTACCCGTCGAGCAAACCCGACGGTGAGTACGTTGGGATCGAAAACGTTTGCTGTCCAACTGATCTCGGCCTCGGTGGAGCCACGTTCGAGCGCCGAGCGCCGCACCCGACGCCGCACCTCGTCCACCAGTTGCGCGCGAAGGGTGTTGCGCGTGGACCACACGCGCTCCGAGGACAGCTCCCCCTCCAGCGCCCATTCGCGGGCAGACCACGTCGGAGCGTGAACCCCGTTGGTGACCGACCCGATCGGCACCTCGGAGGCGTCGAATCCCCGCCACAGGTCGTTGAACATCTCGCGGCTGACGATTCCGTGCAGCTTCGACACCCCGTTGGCGCGTTGTCCCAGACGCAGCCCCATGTGCGCCATGTTGAACACCGAGGCGTCGCTCTCGCCGCCGAGGGCGAGGATTCGGTCCATCGGCAGACCCGGCAGCAGCGCCGACTCCGCGCCCCCGTCCGCACTTCCGAAGTAGTGCCGCACCAGATCGGCCGGAAACCGGTCGATTCCGGCGGGGACAGGAGTGTGAGTGGTGAAGACGGTGCCGGCTCGCACCGCAGCCAGTGCCGCGTCGAAGTCCAGGGTTCCCGAGGTGACGAGTTCGCGGATGCGTTCGACGCCCAGGAAGCCGGCATGGCCCTCGTTCATGTGGAACACCTCGGGATCGGGCAGTCCGTGTGCACGGGTGTAGGCCCGGATCGCTCGAACTCCGCCGATGCCGGCGAGTATCTCCTGCTTGATGCGGTGATCCTGGTCGCCGCCGTACAACCGGTCGGTGACTCCTCTGAGCTCGGGGTCGTTGTCGGCGATGTCGGAATCGAGCAGCAGCAGCGGGACACGTCCCACCTGGGCGATCCACACCCGTGCCCGCAGAACCCGAGATCCGGGCATGGACACGTGGATCAGCACCGGAGAGTCGCCGTCGTCGGTGAGCAACCGCAGCGGCAGACCGTGCGGGTCGAGGGACGGATAGCGTTCGGCCTGCCAACCGTCGGCCGTCAGCGACTGGCGAAAGTATCCCGAGCGGTAGAGCAACCCGACACCGATCAACGGCAACCCCAGGTCGGAGGCCGCCTTGAGGTGGTCACCGGCCAGGATGCCTAGCCCGCCCGAGTAATTCGGCAGCACCTCGGTGACGCCGAACTCCATCGAGAAATACCCGATGCCCGACGGCAGAGCACGTCCCTCGGCCAGTTCGTTCTGGTACCAGAGCGGACGGGCGAGGTAGTCGTGCAGATCCGCCTCGGCGGCGTCCAGCTCGGCCAGAAAGCGCTCGTCGGCCGCGAGCTCCTCGAGACGCGCCGGTGCGACGGCTCCCAGTACGGCCACGGGATCGCGCTCGAGTTCCGTCCACAACAGTGGATCGATGTGCTCGAACAGATCCTGCGTCGACGAGTGCCACGACCACCTGAGGTTTGTCGAGAGCTCGGCGAGGGCACTCAAGCGGGCGGGAAGATGGGCTCGGACGGTGAATCGGCGCAAAGCTTTCACAGAGTCGAACCCTACCCACGGACACCTGTGTCGATGGGCGGCTTGCACGAAATCTGCTCCACGGTGCCCGTCGCGGGCAGTATGCGTCGGCGCACGCGCCATCTGCATTGCTGCACTACGGTTGACGAGTAGAAGCACACCGAGATCGGTTCGATCAGAGGTTGCGCCCGCGCAGCCATACCTCTAGCGAAGAATGGAGTGTGAAGTGACAGGTCGACTTGGTATCGACAATGTCCTTCCAGATACGACGACCGGGAAGTACCCCGCGAAAGCGGTGGTGGGCGAGACGTTTCCAGTCTCCGCCGACGTCTGGCGCGAGGGTCACGACGCGGTGGCCGCGACACTGTCGGTGCGCGGACCGGGAGGCAAACTCGAACGCATCCCGATGACACCGGGCCGCGAACCCGACACGTTCGACGCGGTGTTCGTCCCCTCTCGGCCGGGTTACTGGATCTGCCGCATCGAAGCGTGGAGCGATCCGATCAGCACCTGGCGCCATGCCGTCGAAGCCAAGCTCGGAGTGGGCCAGAGTGCCCACGAACTCGCGAACGATCTCGAGATCGGCGCACGGCTGTTCCTGCGGGCTGCCACCGGTGTTCCTGCCGAGAGCAGGCAGATGCTGGCCGATGTCGCCGCCGCGCTGCGCGACACCGACCGCCCGCTGCCGGCCCGGGTCTCCTCCGCGTTCGCATCGTCGGTCGCCGAGTTGTTGTTCGTACACCCGCTGCGCGAACTGGTGACTCGATCGCGCGCGGTCAACGTGTGGGTCGATCGCAATCTCGCACTCAACGGTGCCTGGTACGAGTTCTTCCCGCGGTCGACCGGCGGATGGAACGAGGACGGCACTCCGCGGCACGGCACGTTCGCGACGTCGATCGAGCAGTTGCCCCGCATCGAGCGGATGGGATTCGACATCGTCTACCTGCCGCCGATCCACCCCATCGGCACCATCAACCGCAAGGGCCCGAACAACACGTTGACCCCGGGACCGGAGGACGTCGGGTCGCCGTGGGCCATCGGCTCCAAGGACGGCGGACACGACGCGATCCACCCCGAACTGGGCACCGAGGACGACTTCCGCGCGTTCGTCGCCGCTGCACACGAACACAACCTCGAAGTGGCACTCGATCTCGCCCTTCAGGCCGCTCCCGACCATCCCTGGGCTGCAACACATTCCGAGTGGTTCACCGTGCTGCCGGACGGCACGATCGCCTACGCCGAGAACCCTCCGAAGAAGTACCAGGACATCTACCCGGTCAACTTCGACAACGACCGACGCGGCATCTACGAAGAGGTGCTGCGCGTGGTCCGATACTGGATCTCGCTGGGAGTCAAGGTCTTCCGAGTCGACAACCCACACACCAAGCCGCCGGACTTCTGGGAATGGCTCATCGCCGAGGTCAAGAAGACCGACCCGGACGTGCTGTTCCTCGCCGAGGCGTTCACCCGCCCGGTGCGCATGTACGGACTGGCGCAGCGCGGCTTCACGCAGTCGTACACGTACTTCACCTGGCGTACCGCGAAGTGGGAGCTGACCGAGTTCGCCGAGGAACATGCCCGACGCGCCGACGACGCGCGTCCGAACCTGTTCGTCAACACTCCGGACATCCTGCACGAGAGTCTGCAGCACGGCGGGCCCGGAATGTTCGCTCTCCGAGCAGCTCTCGCGGCGACGATGGCCCCCACCTGGGGCGTCTACTCCGGCTACGAGCTGTTCGAGCACCAAGCCGTGCGAGAGGGCAGCGAGGAGTACCTGGATTCGGAGAAGTACCAGTTGCGTCCACGCGACTTCGAGGGTGCGCTGGCCCGCGGCGAGTCGCTCGAGCCCTGGATCACCACGCTGAACGCAATCCGGCGTGCGCATCCGGCGCTGCAGCAGCTCCGCAACATCCACTTCCACACCATCGACAACGAGGCGCTGATCGGGTACTCCAAGTTCGACCCGCAGACCGGTGATTCGATCCTGGTGGTGATCAACCTCAATCCCTTCGGAGCCGAAGAAGGCACGATCCACCTGGACATGCCTGCCCTCGGCCACGACTGGCAGGACACCCTCACGATCAAGGACGAAGTGAGCGGAGTCCATTACGACTGGGGCCACACCAATTTCGTCCGGCTCGAGCCCTGGACGTCGGTGGCGCACATCTTCACGCTCCCCCACATCCCGTACCCGGCTCGTATCGAACTGGCCTACCGCGGCAACCGAAAGTGAGTGGATTCAACGTGACCGAGAATCCGACGACGCCCGAAGACACCGTCGCAGCCCCGTCCGACAACGATCTCGAACTCATCGCTGCAGGGCGGCACTACAACCCGCATTCCGTCCTCGGAGCCCATCCGGTGGCCGGTGGAACCGCGATCCGCGCCCTCAAGCCCGATGCAGAGAAGGTCGTCGCCCGCGTCGGTGGCGTCGACCACGAACTGACCCACGTCGCCCACGGACTCTTCTCGGCTCTGATTCCGTTCGAGGACCTGATCGACTACCGCCTCGTGGTGACCTGGCCCGGTGGACACGTCTCCGAATCCGCCGACGGATACCGGTTCCTGCCCACTCTCGGCGAGCTCGATCTGCACCTGTTCGGCGAGGGCAGGCACGAGCGGCTGTGGGACATTCTGGGCGCGCACCAACAGTCGTACGCGACTCCGGACGGCCCCGTCACCGGTACCTCGTTCGCGGTCTGGGCTCCTGCAGCCCAGGGTGTCACCCTCGTCGGCGATTTCGACGGCTGGACCGGTCGAAGCTGGCCGATGCGCGTACTGGGCTCGACCGGCGTGTGGGAGCTCTTCGTACCCGACATCGCTCCGGGCGCGCTGTACAAGTTCCGCGTCCACGGTGCCGACGGTTCGGTCAAGGACAAGGCCGATCCGATGGCCTTCGCCACCGAGATCCCACCGTCGACGGCCTCGGTCGTCACCGCGTCCTCGTACACCTGGAACGACGAGTCCTGGCTCGACACCAGGGCCGGCATCGAGCCGACGCAGGCACCGATGAGCGTGTACGAGATCCACCTGGCGTCCTGGCGGCCGGGCCTGGGGTACCGCGAGTTGGCCGAGCAGTTGGCCGGATACATCACCGAGACCGGCTTCACGCACGTGGAGTTGCTCCCGGTCGCCGAGCATCCGTTCGGTGGATCCTGGGGCTACCAGGTGACGTCGTACTACGCACCGACTTCGCGCTTCGGGAGTCCCGACGATTTCCGCTACTTCGTCGATCACCTGCACAATGCCGGCATCGGCGTGATTGTCGACTGGGTGCCCGCCCACTTCCCCAAGGACGAATGGGCGCTGGCTCGGTTCGACGGCGGCCCGCTCTACGAGCACGGCGACCCGCAGCGCGGCGAGCAACTCGACTGGGGCACTTTGGTATTCGACTTCGGCCGTCGCGAGGTGCGCAACTTCCTGGTCGCGAACGCGCTGTACTGGATCGACGAGTTCCACATCGACGGACTGCGCGTCGACGCCGTCGCGTCGATGCTGTACCTGGACTACTCCCGCCCCGAGGGTGGCTGGTCGCCGAACATCTACGGTGGCCGCGAGAACCTCGAGGCCGTGACCTTCCTGCAGGAGATGAACGCGACGGTGCACAAGAAGCACCGCGGTGTCGTCACCGTGGCCGAGGAATCGACGGCGTGGCCCGGCGTAACCCGGCCGACGAACGTCGGCGGACTCGGGTTCAACATGAAGTGGAACATGGGCTGGATGCACGACACGCTGGGCTTCCTCGGGCGTGATCCCATCCATCGCAGCTACTACCACCACGAGATCACCTTCTCTCTGGTCTATGCGTGGAGTGAGAACTACCTGCTCCCCATCAGCCACGACGAGGTGGTGCACGGCAAGGGCACGCTGTGGACTCGGATGCCCGGCGACGATTACGCCAAGGCAGCCGGCCTGCGCGGCATGCTCGCCTACATGTGGGCGCACCCCGGCAAGCAACTGCTGTTCATGGGACAGGAGTTCGGGCAGACCCGTGAGTGGTCCGAGGAACGCGGACTCGACTGGTATCAGATCGACGAGGAACCTCTGCACAACGGCGTCAAAACCCTTGTGTCCGATCTGAACTCGACGTACAAGTCCCACCCCGCACTGTGGACGCTCGACACCTCGCCGAGTGGATACTCGTGGATCGACGCCAACGACACCGAGAACAACGTGCTGAGCTTTCTGCGGTACGGATCCGACGGTTCGGTCATCGCGTGTATTTTCAACTTCTCCGGTACCGAGCACGGCAGCTATCGTGTGGGACTACCGGAACCCGGCCGTTGGACAGAGATCCTCAACACCGACGCAACGGAGTACGGCGGCTCCGGTGTGGGCAACCTGGGTGAAGTGACGGCAACATCGCACTCGTGGCACGGTCGACCGGCATCAGGCCAGGTCGCCCTACCCGCCAACGGGGCGATCTGGATAAAACTGGAGCGATAGATGAGTGGCGGCCGCACACCCCGACTACTGGCCGCGGCCGCCACTGCAGGGCTGATTCTGCTGACCTCGTGCGCGCAGACCGTCAGCGGAAACGCCGTATCGATCTACGAGAACCCGTTCACCGTTGCCGGACTCCCGGTGACGAGCGGGCCCAGCGGGCCCCGGCCCGATGCCCCCGATTCGACCATCACCGTGGAGAACGCCGAGGGCACCGACTCGGACATCCTCGCCACGAACGCGATCGACGACATCCAGCAGTTCTGGGCCGAGCAGTACTCCAGCTTGTTCAAGGGCACGTTCACCCCGGTCTCGAAGGTCGTCTCGTGGGACGCGTCCGAGAACGAGGGATCGGGCATCAGATTCTGCGGAGACCGAACCGGCGGTATTCCCAACGCTGCGTACTGCACCCGTGACGACTCGATCGGCTGGGACAGGACCATCCTGCTCCCGGCTCTGGTCGACGCGTTCGGACCGATGTCGGTGGTGATGGTCATCGCCCACGAATACGGCCATGCCATTCAGCACCAGTCGGGGCTCGTCGGCGACGACACCCCGACCATCGTTGCCGAACAACAGGCCGACTGTTTCGCAGGTGCCTTCATCCGCCACGTCGCCGAGGGCGATGCGCCGCACTTCACCATCAACACCTCGGACGGACTCAACGGCGTCCTCGCCGCAACCGTCGCCGTTCGCGACGTCGATCCCAACGATCCGGAATCGGTGCACGGCTCTGCCTTCGAGCGCGTCACCGCAGTGCAGATCGGCTTCACCGACGGTGCCGGGGCATGCACGAGCATCGACGAGGCCGAGATCGACTCGCGTCGAGCATCGTTGCCGCAGAAATTCGACGATCCCGATGACTCGGGTGAACTACCGGTCACCGAGGACTCCCTCGACGCCTTCACTCGATCCTTCGAGCAGGTACTGCCCGTCGCAGATCCCCCGGCCGTCGACTACACCGGATCGGACGTCGGATGCGCCGACGCCGAAGCCACCGCGCCGGTGTCGTACTGCCCCTCGACCAACACCATCGGCGTCGACGTCGAGGCCCTGGCCGAAGTCGGCCAGCCCGAGACCCCGCAGCGCGGAGACATACTGCCGCTCAACGTTTCCGGTGACTACAGCGCCTACGTGCTGTTCGCCTCGCGCTACACCCTCGCGGTGCAGAAGGAAGCCGGCCAGACCCTCGACGACCCGCAGACCGCTCTGCGTTCGGCGTGCCTGTCCGGGGTCATCACCTCGGCGATGAGCGCCGAGAACGGTTCGACGGGCCTCGAAGTCTTTCTTTCCCCAGGCGATCTCGACGAAGCCGTGTCCGGATTGCTCAGCGACGGCCTCGCAGCCAGCGACGTCAACGGTACGACGCTGCCGTCGGGGTTCTCCCGAGTCGACGCGTTCCGTTCGGGAGTTCTCGGCGGAAGGGAACTGTGCGACGCGCGCTACAGCTGAGTCCCGCTGTCAGTACAGAGCGGACGCGAGCTTGCGCCGCGCGGAGACCACCAACGGATCGGCCGAGTCGAACAGCTCGAACAGCTCGAGCAGTCGAGTGCGCAGTGCAGTGCGGTCGTCGCCCGCACTGATCTTGATTCCGTCGATCAGACGAGCGAAGGCCTGCTCCGGTTGCTGACCGGCCATTTCGGCGTCCGCTGCATCGATCCGAGCCTGTACGTTTCCGGCGTCGGCGTCGGCGAGTGCAATCGCGTCCGGTGCCAGGTTCTGCACCCGCGCGAGGAACTTGACCTGACGCAGTGCGGCAACCGCCTCGGTGTTCTTCGGTTCGGCGTCGATGATCGCCTGGTAGGCGGCTTCTGCCTTGTCGAAATCGCCCTCGTCGATGGCCTCTTCGGCTGCAACGATCCGCGGATCCTCGATCTCGGGTTCCGGTTCGGCAGCAGCCGCCCCGGGAGGCCCGGTGAGCTTTCCTGCAGTCGCCTGCTCGACGGCTTGTAGCCACTGACGCAACTGCTCGTCCGACTGGGTGCCCTGGAAATCGGCGAGGGGCTGGCCCGCTGCGACGGCAACCACCGTCGGAATGGCCTGTACGCCGAAGGCCTGGGCGATCTGCGGATTGGAGTCCACGTCGACCCGCGCGAGCACCCACGTACCCGCGGCTTCCACGGCCAGCTGCCCGAGCTGACGCGTCAACGCCTGGGACTGCGGCGAACGCGCCGAACCCAGGTCGACGATCACCGGTACCTGCGTGGACCGCTGTAGAACCTCGGCCTCGAACGTCGCCGCGGTCACGTCCACGATCGGTGCCAGTCCTCCCGCGTCGCCTGCGGGTTCGGCTGCAGGTGCAGGTGCCGGACGGTCCTTGAGAACGGACAGGTCGACGGCACCGGCAATGGATGCGGGAACGACGGCTGACGGGCGGACGGGAGGACGGGAACCGGGTCGAGTCACGCCCTACAGTTTGTCACTAACGCGATGCGCCATCCACTGGCGGGCAGTGCCGGTCGGTCAGGACAGAACCTTGGTGTCCGCGGCGGGCCGGCCGGTGCTCAACTCGGCGAGACGGCCGGTGCGCGCGGCCCAGATCTCGAAGATCACGGTGCCGAACGGGGGGAACGCCGCGACCAGAGCCAGCAGGGTTGCCTTGACGTCCCACTTGAGCTTGATCGCCGTCAACACGGCAATGGCCAGGTACACCACGAACACGCCGCCGTGGATCGGTCCGAAGATCTTCACGCCGATTTCGTTGCCGTCGGCGGGGATGTACTTGAACGCCATTCCGATCAGCAGTCCGAGCCAGGTGAACGCTTCGAGCACAGCGATGAAACGGAAGCGTTTGGCCGTGCTGCTCAGGTCGAAGAAGTTGGTCATGCCCGCTATTGTGCCCGGTCTGCTACGACGGAGCGTAGTGGCTCTGGTCTCAGTTCTTCTCCAGAGCCACTACGAGTCCTACTGCTTCGGCACTCGAACGATGAGGGCGTCGCCCTGTCCACCGCCGCCGCACAGTGCGGCCGCGCCCACTCCGCCGCCGCGACGCTGCAGCTCGAGAGCCAGATGCAAGGCGATGCGAGCTCCCGACATGCCCAGGGGATGCCCGATCGAGATCGCTCCCCCGTTGACGTTGACGATCTCCGGATCGATGCCGAGTTCGCGCGTCGACGCGATTCCGACCGCTGCGAACGCCTCGTTGATCTCCACGACGTCGAGGTCCTTCGGGTCGATGCCTTCCTTCTCGCACGCCTTGGCGATGGCGCGCGCCGGCTGCGACTGCAAGGTGGAGTCGGGACCGGCCACCACTCCGTGTGCACCGATCTCGGCGAGCCAGGTCAGACCGAGCGACTCGGCCTTCTCCTTGCTCATCACCACGACGGCGGCGGCACCGTCGGAAATCTGCGACGCGGATCCCGCAGTCACGGTGCCGGCCTTGTCGAAGGCGGGGCGAAGCTTGCCGAGGGAATCGACCGTGGTGTCGGCGCGAATGCCTTCGTCTGCGGTGAACTGGATCGGCTCACCCTTGCGCTGCGGAATCGAGACCGGGACGACCTCGTTGTCGAATACCCCGTTCTTCCACGCCGTGGCGGCCTTCTGGTGCGACGCGGCAGCGAAGGTGTCCTGCTCCTCGCGGCTGATGGCCTCGGAGCTCTGGTTCCGCTGCTCGGTCAACGCGCCCATGGCCTGATCGGTGAAGATGTCGTACAGACCGTCGTAGGCGAGGTGATCACGCATGGTGACATCGCCGTACTTGAATCCGGCCCGCGACTTCTCGAGCATGTGCGGCGCCTGGGTCATCGACTCCTGACCGCCTGCGACGACGATCTCGAATTCACCGGCGCGGATCAGCTGGTCGGCCAGTGCGATGGCGTCGACTCCGGACAGGCAGACCTTGTTGATCGTCAGCGCAGGCACGGTCATCGGAATACCAGCGGCAACCGCAGCCTGCCGCGCAGGGATCTGACCGGCACCAGCGGTGAGAACCTGGCCCATGATGACGTAGTCGACCTGATCCGGCGCAACACCGGCCTTGTCGAGTGCACCCTTGATGGCGATTCCGCCGAGATCCGATCCCGAGAAGTCCTTGAGGGCACCCGAAAAACGTCCCACGGGTGTGCGAGCGCCGGCGACGATGACTGTTGTGGTCACGATTTCCTCCGAAAGTATGAAGACGGCCTTGTCGAGATCAACGCTCCGACGCCCCCTACCGATACCGGCCGGGCGGAGCACCGAAACGCAGCTGGCGCTAACGTCATGGCCATGACCTCCAGCACGCAGTCTTACACGGGAGCCCCGCTGCGCTCCGATCTGGTGACGGCTATCGATCATGTGGGTGTCGCGGTGCCCGATCTCGACGCTGCCATCACCTGGTACACCGACCACCTCGGCATGGTTGCAGTGCACGAGGAGATCAACGAGGAGCAGGGCGTTCGCGAGGCGATGCTCTCCTTCCCCGGAGCCACCGAGAAGTCCGCTGCACTGCAGTTGCTCGCGCCGATCGACGAATCGTCCACCATCGCCAAGTTCATCGGCCGCAACGGCCCGGGACTGCAGCAGTTGGCCTACCGCGTCACCGACATCGAAGAGATCTCGACCGAGCTGCGCGCTCGCGGCGTTCGGTTGCTGTACGACGCCCCGCGCCGCGGCACCGCCGATTCTCGGATCAACTTCGTCCACCCCAAGGACGCCGGTGGCGTACTGATCGAACTGGTCGAACCGAACCCCGCCGCGCACTGATCGAACTCTGTGAACGAGCCGTATGGCTCTCTACTTGACTCACCGGTAAATTGGCGGCCATGGCCATCGATCATGAGCGCACTTCCACGGTGCAACTTCCCTTTTCCATCGTTCGGAAGGGGTTCGATCGCGACGAAGTCACCAACTACTTCGAGCGGTTCGACGCCGAACTACGTTTGACGACCGCAGATCGTGATGCGGCCGCCGCGCAGGCTCGTGATCTGGCCAAGCAACTCGACGATGCTCGTGACGAGATCGACGAACTCCGCAAGGACATCGATCGCCTGTCGGTTCCGCCCACCACGGCGGAGGGGATGAGCGATCGCATTTCACGCATGCTGCGACTGGCCTCGGACGAGGCATCCGAGGTCCGCGCGAAGGCGCACTCGGAGTCCGAGGAGATGATTTCCGTTGCGCAGCAAGAGAGTGCCCGACTCCGCGGACGGCACGAGTCACTGGTGGCCGAGCTCGAAGAGCGCCGAACGGCACTCGAAGCCGAACACCAGCAGACCATGGCTCAGGCGCGCACCGAGGCAGCTCGAGTAGTCGAGGCCGCGCAGGCCGAGCGCGACAAGTTGGCTGCCGAGTCCGAGGCAAAGCGCGCCAAGGTTCAGGAAGACTTCGAGATCACGATGGCCGAGCGCCGCACCAAGGTTCTCACTGCTCTCGAGGAACTCGAAGCGTCGAGCAAGGCCGACGCTGCCCGCCGCATCGAGGAGGCGACCACCGAGGCTGCCCGACGGCTTCAGTCCGCGAGTGAACAGGCCGAGCGTCGGATCGCGCACTCGAAAGAACTGGCCGAGGAGCTGCGTGTGCTCCGCAGTCGCGTGCTGGCACAGCTGCTCGGAATTCGCGGCCAGCTCGATTCGGTTCCGGCGATGCTCGCCTCGGTCAATCGTGAGAGCGAACTGCTCGACAATCCCGACCCGACGGCCATCCTGAAGAAAGAAGAAGAGAAGGCTGCCGCGAAGGCCGAGGACGAGAAGGAATCGGCCGACTCGGAGTCCTGATTCAGCCGGTCCTGCGCCTGGCCTCCCCCGCTACGACCACCTGCGGGTGAGGCCTCGCGTGTTTCGGCCGGACCAACACCCGGTGTGCCAGTGTCTGCGGTTGTCGGCACCGCCGAAATCGTCCGACGGCCACGCAACGATATGTGCGACGCCCGGCCGCACCTCGTGATCGCAGCCGGGGCATCGATAGGTCTTCACGGCCTTCGCACCCGGGACCATTCGTGTGGTGTACGTGTCACCGTCCGGACCGACCTCGATCCGGTTGCCGCCCAGCACGGAATCGGTAGCCGGAGCGAGATCGCTCGGGCCGCTCCGATTCGGTCGGCGGGGTTGGTTACGACGAGGCACCCGTCCAGTGTAGAGAACGGGCCGATTCGCGCCGACCGCCGTCAGAAAAGACGGAACTCGGTGCTGTCGGTTCCCCGTAGGACGTCGTAGTCGAGTGTGAGACAACGAATGCCGCGATCGGTGGCCAGCGTCTTCGCCTGAGGCTTGATGACCTGCGCAGCGAACACTCCACTGACCGGAGCCAGCAGCGGATCACGGTTGAGCAGCTCCAGATACCGAGTCAGCTGTTCGACGCCGTCGATCTCACCACGTCGCTTGATCTCCACTGCCACCGTTCCGCCATCGGCGTTGCGGCACAGGAGATCCACCGGTCCGATGGCCGTCATGTATTCGCGTCGCACCAACGTGTAACCGTCACCCAAGGTGCTGACGTGCTCGGCCAACAACTCCTGAAGGTGAGCCTCCACACCGTCTTTCACCAAACCGGGATCGATACCCAACTCGTGACTCGAGTCGAGTTCGACGTCGTCGATGGTGATGCGAAGTTCCTCACCGGCCTTGTTGGTGACGATCCACTTGATCGTCTCGTCCTCGGTGGTCTCGACCATCCAGCAGGGCGGAGACATCCAGTTGAGGGGCTTGTACGCCCGGTCGTCCGCGTGCACGCTGACCGATCCGTCGGACTTGACGAGGAGCAGGCGACGAGCGGACGGGAGGTGTGCGGTGAGGCGGCCGACGTAGTCGACTTGGCAACGAGCAATAACTAGACGCACTCGACCACCTTAAAGCAGGAGCCCCGATAGTCTGTGACGACCATGCCGCAATTGAGACGATCTGCCGCTCCGCTGGGCTCCCGACTGCTCGGCGACACCTCCGAATCACCTCGCCGACGGCGGGTCCGAATCCAGATCCTGCTGACCGTCTTCCTGATCCTGTCGAATCTTATCGGCGCGGTCATCGTCGGTGTGTTGATCAGCGTCGTGGTGCCCGGCCCGGACGTCCTCGATCCCGACAAGTACTGGTGGGTGAACTACATCGTCGTCCCGGTCTACGTGTTCGTGGCATTCGTCGTCGGTGCGGTCTGGGGCACCACGCACGCTCTGCGAAGTTTGCGGTGGGCGATCGAGGACCGGCAACCCAGCCGCGAAGAACAGGTCGCGACACTCGCGATGCCATGGCGATTGACGCGAATCCAGATTCTGCTCTGGATCGGAGCCTTGCTGCTGCTCACCACGATCGACGGCATCATCGACTCGGCGTCGATCCCCAAGGTGGCCTTCACTATCGCCGCCGGTGGCACAGTCGTCTGTGCGTTCAGCTACCTGCTCAGTGAATTCGCCCTTCGTCCCGCTGCAGCTCGGGCACTCGAAGCCGGCGATCCTCGACGGATTCGTATTGCCGGAGTCATGGGCCGCTCGATTCTCTCGTGGCTGCTGGGCACCGGTGTGCCGGTCAGCGGTTTGATGATCATCGCGATCTTCCGCTTCATCAATCCCGAAACGACAGCGACTCAGCTCGCGGTCTCCATCCTCTCCCTCGGTGGGATCACGATCG
The DNA here is from genome assembly GCF_033142325.1 of Rhodococcus sp. IEGM 1370. Lineage (NCBI taxonomy): Bacteria > Bacillati > Actinomycetota > Actinomycetes > Mycobacteriales > Nocardiaceae > Rhodococcus > Rhodococcus sp. IEGM 1370. The sequence goes on from NZ_JAWLRY010000024.1 coordinate 67,624, forward strand.
TGTTCGGCCTTGCGCTGACCGTGCTCGGCGGCTTCGCGACGACATCACCCATCAACAATGTGCGCGCGGGGATGGCCGAGGTGGAGAAGGGCAACATGGATGTCCGTCTCGCGGTGTACGACGGCACCGAGCTCGGCGAGCTGCAGAGCGGGTTCAACCGGATGGCCGACGGTGTGCGCGATCGGGAGAAAATTCGCGACCTGTTCGGCCGACACGTGGGTCACGAGGTCGCCGAGAAAGCACTGCAATCCGACAGCGAACTCGGGGGCCAGGAACGCGATATCGCAGTGTTCTTCATCGACCTCGTGGGATCGACGGAGCTGGCGGCGTCTCGACCACCCACCGAAGTCGTTGATCTGCTCAATCGATTCTTCGCCGTGGTCGTCGACGAGGTCGACGAGCATGGCGGATTCATCAACAAGTTCGAAGGCGACGCCGCGCTCGCCATCTTCGGAGCTCCCAACGAAATTGCCGACCACTGCGGCTCGGCGTTGGCCGCAGCACGAGCAATTGCCCGACGGCTGCTGGTCGAAGTGCCCGAATGCAGTGCCGCTGTGGGTGTCGCAGCGGGACGCGCAGTCGCCGGCAATGTCGGTGCGAAGTCCCGATTCGAATACACCGTGATCGGAGACCCGGTGAACGAGGCTGCTCGCCTCTCCGAGCTGGCGAAGAACGCTCCAGGGGCAATCCTGGCCTCCAAAACGGCAGTCGACGGTGCCGCAGACGAGGAATCCGGTCGCTGGGAATTCGGTGACTCGGTGACTCTTCGCGGACGCTCCGTCGAAACAGTCCTCGCGAATCCGAAAGATGTAAAAGTCACCGCCGACGAGCCCGTTGCCGTGCACGCCTGACCTGTATTGCAGGTCATGGCAGTTGCTCCCGCCTCGGCATCGTCCGCGAATGCGCGCGCGTTCGTCGGGTGCGCGGGAATTGGTGAGTGGTCGGGGCGCGATTGTGCGCGCGGATGGCGAACGCGCGCGCCTTTGCCCTCCTATGAGCGTCCGCGGTCGCGTCGTCTGCCCGCATCCAGGTCCAGGCCCGGGCTGTATGCGAATGCGCGCGCGTTCGTCAGGTGCGCGGGAAATGGTGACCGGTCGGGGCGCGATTGTGCGCGCGGATAGCGAACGCGCTCGCGTCTGCGCTCGTGAGAGCGGTCCGCAGTCGCGTCGTCTGCCCGCATCCAGGTCCAGGCCCGGTTCGTCGCAAGTGCGCGCGCGTTCGTCAGATGCGCGGGAATTGATGTCTGGTCGGGGCGCGATTGTGCGCGCGGATGGCGAACGCGCTCGCGTCTGCGCCCGTGTACACAGTCCTCTGTCGCGTGGTCAGTCTGCCCGCCGAGGTCAGGCCCGGATCGTGGCGGGTGCGCGCGCGTTCGTCGGATGCTCGTGGATAGTTTGTGGTGTGGGTGGTTTCGAAATGCAGAATGGCCCTCGACCGTGGTCGGGGGCCATTCTGGCAAATTGTGTTCGGCGGTGTCCTACTCTCCCACACCCTGTCGAGTGCAGTACCATCGGCGCTGGAGGGCTTAGCTTCCGGG